>VGRA01000328.1 GCA_016875515.1 Deltaproteobacteria bacterium
CAAGGACTTCGCTCGCTACTCCTCCAGTTCGGCCCGGGGCGCGGGCAGGCCGGCCGCAACGCGCTGCACCTCCCGCTCGCAGGCGGCCAGCACGGCCGCCTCCAGCCGCTCCCGGGTCCCCACGTTCAGCGGGTGGGCAATGTCCTTGTACGAGCCGTCCTTGCGCTTGCGCGCCGGCATGGCCACGAACAGCCCCGCCAGCCCCTGGATGACCTTGAGATCCCGGACCGCGAAGCAGCCGTCCAACGTGAGGGTCACGTAGGCGCGCAGCTTGTCCTCTTCCACCGGGAAGACCTTGACTTCCGTCATGTCCATTCGGCGCGGCCCCCCCGGGCGCACGTGTCGGCGACGCAGCGTTCGGCTGGCCCTGGCTTTCGGGCAGGTCGGGTGAACATGGCAAGTGTGCAGCGCTTGACGCGCCCGCCCCATCCGGGGAAACGTGTTCGGCCTCTTGCACGCTTTCCCCAAAGACATCGGGTGGATAGAGGTCATCTGCGGATCGATGTTCTCGGGCAAGACCGAGGAACTCATCCGGCGGGTGAAGCGCGCCCTGTACGGCAAGCAGAAGGTGCAGGTCTTCAAGCCCCGCATCGACACCCGGTACGACGAGTCCGCGGTGGTGAGCCACTCGAGGGCGGCGCTGACGTCCACCCCCATCGAGCGGGCGGAGGAGCTGTTCCACCACCTGGCCCCGGACACGCAGGTGGTGGGCATTGACGAGGTGCAGTTCTTCGGGCCGGACATCGTCCCGGTGGTGGAGGCGCTGGCGCAGCGGGGGATGCGGGTGGTGTGCGCCGGGCTGGACCAAGACTACCAGGGGCGCCCGTTCGAGCCCATGCCGCAGCTGATGGCCGTGGCGGAGTACGTCACCAAGGAGCTGGCCATCTGCGTGGTGTGCGGCAACCCGGCCAACCGCTCCCAGCGCATCTCCGCCAAGGGAGAGCGGGTGCTGGTGGGGGCCTCCGACGCCTACGAGGCCCGCTGCCGCAAGTGCCACGTCCCCGAGCCGGTGGACGCCACGCCGCCCGAGACGCTGCCGCTGTTTGAGAAATAGCCCCTCACGAGGACACCCGCCGTGCGCGACTCGCTCTACGAATCCATCCCCTTCCAGCGCAACGAGCTGGAGCACCGCTACGGGGCCAACGTCCACCTGCTGGCCAACCCGTTCCTGCTGTCCCAGCTGGCCACGCTGTGCGCCAAGGGCACGTACCAGCCGCAGGTGAACCGGCTGGTGGCGCTCTTGTACTCGGACCTGGTCAAGACGGTCATCAACGCGGAGTTCCCCCGCAAGGCGGCCGCCATCCCCACGCGGATGGTGGACCACACCCCCCAGGGCATCTACCAGGGCGAGGTGGTGGACCCGGAGGTGCGCGCCGTCACCGTCAACATTGCCCGCGCCGGCACGCTGCCGTCCCAGGTGACCTACGACCTGCTGAACGTGACGCTGTCCCCGCAGCTGGTCCGGCAGGATCACATCATCATGAGCCGGGAAATCGACGCGGCGGAGAAGGTGGTGGGGAGCAACATCGGCGGGGCGAAGATCGGCGGCGACATCGACGACGCCTTCGTCCTCTTCCCGGACCCCATGGGCGCCACGGGCGGCAGCCTCTCCACCGCCATCCGCATGTACAAGGAGAAGGTGCCGGGGCGGCCCCGCCGCATCCTGTGCCTCCACCTCATCGTCACCCCGGAGTACCTGCGGCGGATGACCCAGGACCACCCGGACGCGGTCATCTACGCGCTGCGGCTGGACCGCGGGCTGTCCCCGCCGGAGGTGTTCGGCACCGCGCCGGGCACCTTCTGGGAGAAGGAGCGCGGGCTGGATGACCGGCAGTACATCGTCCCCGGCGGCGGCGGCTTCGGGGAGCTGATGAACAACGCCTACGTGTAGGGACCCATGGCCTTCTACGAGAACGACGTCGAGGTCTTCATTGACAGCGCGCAACTGCAGGCGCGCGTGCGGGAGCTGGGCGCCGCCATCACCCGGGACTACCAGGGCAAGCCGCTCACGCTGCTGGGCATCCTCAAGGGCTCGGTCATGTTCATGACCGACCTGGCCCGCGCCATCGACCTGCCGGTGGAGCTGCAGTTCCTCGGCGTCTCCAGCTACCAGGGCGGGACGGAGACCACGGGCGAGGTGCGCATCACCTCCGACGTGACGCGCCCCCTGCACGGCCAGCACGTGCTGGTGGTTGAGGACATCATCGACACCGGCCTCACCATGAAGTTCCTCCTGGAGAACCTGGAGGCGAGGCACCCGCAGTCCGTCCGCGTCTGCTCGCTGCTGGAGAAGCCGGCGCGCGCCCGCACGAAGGTGGACATCCACTACAAGGGGTTCGTCATCGAGGACCGCTTCGTCGTGGGGTACGGGCTGGACTACGCGGAGAAGTACCGGAACCTTCCCTTCGTGGGTGTGATGAAGGGGAAGTAGGGATGCAGCCCCCGGAGCCGCCCAGCCCCGCCAACGAGCCGCGCGTCCGGGCGCTGCTCTTCGAGGTGGCTCGCCGGCTGAACGCCGGGGCGACGTGGACGGACGTGCTGCGGCAGGTGGCGGAGCAGGCCCGCGCGCTGGTGGGAGCGGACGGCTGTGACGTCATGCTCCTGGACGTCCAGCGCCAGCAACTGCGGGGGGGGGCCGCGCCGGATACGGACGTGGCCTTCCGGGTGGGGGAGGGGGTGGCCGGCTGGGTGGTGGAGCACGGCGCTGCAGCGCTCGTGGCGGACACGGAAGAGGACCCCCGCTTCAAGGCGGTCCCGGGGCAGGACATCCGCTCGCTCGTGTGCGTGCCGCTCATCACGCGGGACGGCGCGGTGGGCACCCTCACCGCCAGCGCCTCCCGGGTGGACGCCTTCACGGCGGAGCACCAGGAGCTGCTCGTCTACCTCTGCGCCGCCGCCATCCGGGACGTGGAGAACGCGCGGCTGTACCGGCTGTCTACCACGGACGTGCTGACGCACGCGCGCAACCGCCAGTACCTCTTCCAGCGGCTGCCCGAGGAGGTGGAGCGCGCGCGGAGGTACGGCGCGCCGCTCTCGGTGGTGCTGCTGGACGTGGACCACTTCAAGGACCTGAACGCCCAGCATGGGCACCTGGCCGGGGACTTCGCGTTGAAGGAGTTCGCGCGGCTCGCCCTCTGTCAGGTGCGGGAGGTGGACGCGCTGGTCCGCTACGGCGGCGAGGAGTTCCTCGTCCTGCTGCCCCACACGGACGGGGCCGGGGCGGTGCGGGCAGCGGAGCGGCTGCGCGCCGCGGTGGAGAAGCTGCCCCTGCGCTGGAATGACCAGCAGCTGCCGCTCACCGTCTCCGCGGGGGTGGCCACATGGCGGCCGGGGGACACGGACGGGGCGCTGCTCGGCCGGGCAGACAAGGCGCTCGCCCGCGCCTGGGCCGCGGGGCGCAACCGCGTGGTGGCCGCGTGAGCGCGGCGTTCCGGGCGCTGGGGCCCTCGGAGCTGCTGCCACGGTACGTCTTCGCCGAGCCGCTGCTGGTGCGCCGGCGCGTGCTGGAGGTGGGGGCGGTGGCCTCCACCGGCGGCGAGTCTGCCCGCTTCCTGCGCACCCGCGGGGCCCGCGCCGTGGTGGCGTGCGACGACGACGTGGCCGCCGTAACCGCCGCCGCCGCGGCCAACGAGGACGCGGCCCTGCGCTTCCGCGCCTGCGTTTTCGAGGACCTGGCGCCGCACAGCTTCGACCTGCTGCTGGTGGCAGACCTGGCCCCGTACGTCCGGGCCCCCGGTCTGCTCGGCGCGCTGCTGCGCCTGCGGGCCCCGCACGGGGTGCTGCTGGGGGGCCTGCGCAACCCGGCGGGCTTCGCGCTCTCGCGGCTGGGGGCGCTGGAGGGGGGCGAAGTGCCGCCCACGTTCGGCCAGGCGCTGGACGCGCTCTCCGCCCACCTGCCCTCGGTGGAGGTGGCCACCCAGGCCCCGGTGCTGGGGTACCAGGTGGCCTTCGAACGCGGGGACGGGCTGCAGGTGGACGGCACGCTCGCAGGCGAGGGCGAGGCCGCGTA
Organism: Deltaproteobacteria bacterium; assembly: GCA_016875515.1. Classification (GTDB taxonomy): domain Bacteria; phylum Myxococcota; class Myxococcia; order Myxococcales; family Myxococcaceae; genus VGRA01. Next base: position 4,010 of record VGRA01000328.1, read on the forward strand.
CTTCGTGCTGGTGGCGGGAGAGGGGCCCGTGCAGGGCTGCGAACCGGTGTGGGTGCAGCTGCCGCCCGAGCCGCTCGCCTTCGCCGGCGGGCGGCTGGAGGCGCAGGAGGGACGCGCGCGGCAGGAGCAGGCCCGGGCGCGCGCGCTGGCCGAGGCGCTGGAGGCGGTGCGGGGGGAGTTGAACGCCCTTGCAGCGCGCGAGCAGGCGCAGGGGCAGGCGCTCGCCTCTGCGCGGG
>VGRA01000329.1 GCA_016875515.1 Deltaproteobacteria bacterium
TGCTCCCCGGGCGGGGGCGGCGGCAGCTCCTCCTTGCGCGGCAGGAGCTTCTGGTCTCGGGGCTTTCCCAGCCGGACCAGCGAGGCCTTGATGGGCTCCGGGTCCAGCTTCATGACCGGCCCGCCGCCCAGCCCGCGCACCAGCAGCAGCACCCCGAGCAGCCCCGCGTGGACGAGCAGGGACGCCCCGAGCCACGGGAGCACCCCGGTGTCCCGCTGCAGCAGCGCCGAGGGGAGCGCGCGCGCCATCAGCGGGCGCCCTTCTCCTTGCGGGACAGCGAATCGGTCACCATGCCAACGTTGGTGACGCCGGCCCGCTGGGCAGCTGCCATCACCTCCACCACCACGCCGTAGGGGAGGTCCCGGTCCGCGTGGAGGTACAGTTCCCTGTCCGCCTGGGCCTTGGCGTTGGTGCGCAGCCTGTCCTCCAGCTCCGAGAGCGGCACCTCCGCCTCCCCGATGAAGATGCGCTTCTGCACGTCCACGGAGATGACCAGCTTCTTGTCCGTGGATTCCACGGGGGTGGCGCGCGTCTCGGGCAGGTTGACCTTCACCCCCTGCTGGATGAGGGGCGCCGTCACCATGAAGATGATGAGCAGCACCAGCATCACGTCCACCATGGGCGTGACGTTGATCTCGCTCATCGTGGTGCGGCCCGGGGAGCCTTTTCCTCCGCCCATGCCCATGGTGCGCCCTCTCGCCTGTTACTTCAGCACGTGCCGCTTGATGATGTTGAGGAGGTCTGCGCTGAAGTTGGACATCTCGTTGTCGAACACCTTGATGCGCGAGACGAACGAGTTGTAGGCCACCACCGCGGGGATGGCGGCGAACAGACCGGCCGCGGTGGCGAACAGCGCGTTGCCCACCGGGGCGGCCACCGTGGAGAGCGTGGCGTTGCCCTTCTCCGCTATCTCGTTGAAGGCGTTGAGGATGCCCATCACGGTGCCGAACAGCCCGATGAACGGGGCGGCGGAGCCCACCGTGCCGAGGAAGGCCACCTTGCTCTCCAGGTCCGTCAGCTCCGCGGTGGCGGCGCGGTGCAGCGCCCGCTCCACGTTCTCGATCCCGCTGCCCCCCAGCCGCTCGCTGGTGGCACCGGACCCGTTCTCCTTGATGGCCGCCAGCTTGCGCAGTTCCTCGTAGCCGGCGCGGAATACGCGCGCGAGCGGGGATCCCTCCAGCGGCTGCGAGGCCTGGTACACGGCGTCCAGCCGGCTGGCCTGCCAGAACATCTCCAGGAACTGCAGCGACTGGGCCTGCGCCCGGCCCAGCTGGCTCCACTTCATGGCGATGAGCGCCCAGCTGAAGGCGGACGTGCCGAGCAACAGCACGAGGACCGCGAGCTCCACGGGAGAGGCGCTCTTCACGATCTCCACGTAGTTCATGGCCCCCAGCAGGGGCGGAACGGACAGGCTCATAGGGAGGAGGGGGTAACACTGCTACAGGGATGGGTCAAAGAAGGCACCTGGGATATACAGAGTCGTGAATACCCGGCCGACCGGGCCCGTCTCACGGCTTCAAACCCTCTCTCTTGCACGGAAACGTCCATGACCAAGCGGCTTCTTTTGGTGTCCCTCGCGGCTGCGCTGTTCGGCAGCGGCTGCATCATCATCGGGTCCGGCGCGCAGCGCGGGGACATCCTGCTGGATTGGACCTTTGCCGGGCAGACGTGCTCGGCGGCGGGGGTGGCCAACGTGCGGCTGTCCATTCCCGGTGAGACGCTGGAGAACGGCGGGCTGTTCCCCTGCGCCAGCACGGTCTTCCCGGTCACGCTGCAAGACTTCAGGAGCGGCTCCTACCCCTATACGATCGAGGGGCTGGCTTCGAACGGGTTCGTCCTGTTCCGCAAGGCGGGCACCTTCGCGGTGAAAGGTGACGTGAGCTACCAGCTGACGCTGGACTGGGCGGTGGGCGGGGCGGACGTGGGCTGGACGCTGTCTGCCAGCGGCGTGAACGTCAGCTGCGACCAGGCCGGGGTGTCCACGGTGTACGTGAACTTCCGGGGTGCCAATGGGGCGTGGGTCTACGGGGAGGCAGGGGACCCGCAGCAGTGCAACGTCACCTCCGTGTCCTACGACTACCTGGCCCCCGGCACCTATGCCGTCTACGTGGCGGGGCGGGACTCCATGGCCCGCCTGTACGAGCCGTTCGACACGGTGAACCTGCCGCTCGTCACGGTGACGGCGGGCAAATTCACCCCGCAGCCCATCAGCCTCTCGCTCGTCCTCAAATGATGGGCGATGCTCGCCCCATTGGCGTGTTCGACTCGGGCGTGGGGGGCCTCACCGTCCTCCGCGCCCTGAACGCGCGCCTGCCCGGCGAGTCCACGCTGTACCTGGGGGACACCGCGCGCGTGCCGTACGGGACCAAGTCCCCGGCGGTGGTGACGCGGTACTCGCTCAAGAACGCCGCGTTCCTGGTGGATCGGGACATCAAGCTGCTGGTGGTGGCCTGCAACACCGCCACGGCCGCGGCCCTGCCCGCGCTGGAGCAGGGGCTCGCCATCCCCGTCATCGGCGTGGTGGCCCCGGGGGCGCGCGCTGCCGCGGCCGCCGCGCCGCCGTCTGGACGGGTGGCCGTCGTCGGCACGCCGGCCACCATCAAGTCCGGGGCCTACACCCACGCGCTGCGCGCGCTGCGGCCGGACGTGGAGGTGGTGGGGCGGGCCTGCCCGCTGTTCGTGCCGCTGGCGGAGGAGGGCTGGACGGACGGGGAGGTACCGCGCCTGGTGGCCGAGCGCTACCTCGGGGACCTCCGGGGCCGGGTGGACGCGCTGGTGCTGGGCTGCACCCACTACCCGCTGCTGAAGGACGCCATCTCCGGCGTCCTGGGGCCAGGCACGCGGTTGGTGGACTCGGCCGAGGCCACCGCGGCGGAGGTGGCCGAGCGGCTCCAGTCCGCGGGGCTGCTTGCCCCCGCTGGCGCCGTCCCGCACCACGGCTTCAACGTCACGGACGTGCCGGACCGTTTCGTGGAGGTGGGGGCGCGGTTCCTCGGGCGTGGGCTGCCCGGGGCGGAGCAGGTGGACATCTCCTTCGCCTGACGGTGAGAAAAAAGAGGTCGAGACCGAGCCGGTGAGCGTCGTCCCGGCGAGGGTGCGCATCTCGGGTGGGCGGGCAAGGAGGTGGCGAGGCATTCGGAGCCAAGATCAACGCGGGGCGTGGGCCTTCAGACGTCGAGGACCAGCTCCCGCTTCCGCAGCGCCCCCTCGGCAGTGCGCGTGCTCGTCACAACGGCCACCACGCGGCGGCGGCCGCCGCAGTGGCCACCGCGACGTGGCAAGCGCCCACGGGTGAACCGCATGTGGGGATGCCCGGCAGGGGCATGAACTTCGTGGACGTGCCGGATCTGCAGCCGTTGGGCCTCGGGTTCACTGGGCGGCGGCGGGCTTCCGGCGCTTAAAGCACAGGGTTTGAGGACGAAACCCATTGCTCAAGAGCTCCCAACCCTGCGCTCCAAGCCTGTTCAAGACGGCCATCCAGTCAGCGCGGCACTTGTCGTCGCTCCCAATCGGGGACGGGCTCTCTACCATCAGGTATTCCCACGTATCGATTCCGCCTTGCGCAGGAGACTGACCCCTGCCTGCAGGCACCGCCGCCGCGTCCTCCACCGGCTTCAGGATTTGCGCGACCTCGTCCTCGCGTGAATCCACGTCGCCCACGGCGATTCGGCATAACGCTTTGTTGAACACAAACGAGACACCTTCGCCCACCTCGACCGTCTCAGGCGTCCCGAACCAGGGTGACGGGAAGGGCAATTAGGCCGACTTCAGCGTCTTGGGGTTGCACATCTCGATGTCCACGATGACATCCCCCTTGGCAACCCGCTCGCCCGGCCTCTTGTGCCACTTGAGTATGGAGAACTCGGTCTGCTTCCCCGTGAATGACTCGCCCGGGATGCTGAGAGGGATTGAACGGCTGTTCATTCACTCGTCCTATTTGGCGGGCGATGGATGCACGCCCAGCGTCAGTTCACCAAGCGGTTCCGCCCTGAGCCATCCACTCATTCATGGGCCGGCGCTGACATCTCGGAAGACAGGTCAGGGTGAGGTGACGCGGGCCGTGGAGGCGAACTTCCCGAGGACCATCTTCCTGACGTGTGTCGTGCACTTCCTGGCCCGAAGTGGGGAGCCCGGTACGCCCACGTCACGCGCCCCCACCCAAGCGCTTGCAATCACAGCGACCTGCTGAAACTGGGCGTGAACCCCGGCCGCAACCGTTCCGGGATGCAGCCGATAACC
>VGRA01000330.1 GCA_016875515.1 Deltaproteobacteria bacterium
GATATCAGGCCGCCCGGCTCCGGTAGAAGAGCGTGATGGACAGGCAGTGGAACTCCTTGTCCGAGGACTGCGTCACCACCTTGTCCACGATCTCCATGCCCGGGTTGTCGCGGATCCACCGGGTGATGGACTCGCCCATCTGCTCGCGGTCTCGGGCGAGCGTCGTGGAGAACACCTTCACCCCATTGAACGGCGGGACGGCAGACATGCGGATCACCTCCGGCAGAGAGAGTGGGGTTTAGCCGACCGGCCGTTGCGCGGGCAACGGGCGGCAACGCCCCCCGGGCGGGGAACGTCAGCGCAGCGCGGCCTTCTGCTCCATGCATCCGCGGCAGGCCGGGCCAATCCCCTCGGGGTGGGCAGACAGCGGCGCGCGGTCAGACTCCTCCACGCCGCACACCACGCACTTGCGCTTGCGGTTGCGCCTCTCGGCGCGCCGCGCCTCGGCAATGGCTTTGGCCCGTTCGCGGGCAGCCTTCGCGTCCTCGTTTGGCATGGGCATGCTCTAGAAGGCTTCCACCAGGACCGCAATGCCTTGTCCACCGCCAATGCAGGCCGAGCCAATGCCGTACCGCGCCCCGCGCCGCCGCAGCTCGTGGAGCAGGTGCACGGTGATGCGCGCCCCGGAGGCCCCGAGCGGGTGGCCCACCGCGATGGCGCCGCCGTTCACGTTGGTGCGCTCGCGCGGCAGCCCCAGCTCCTTCTCCACCGCCAGGTACTGGGGGGCGAAGGCCTCGTTCACCTCGAACAGGTCCACGTCCGACAGGCGGATGTCCGCCCGCTGCAGCAGGTGGCGGATGGCAGGCGCCGGGCCAATGCCCATCACCTTCGGGTCGCACCCGGAGATGCCCCAATTGACCAGCCTCCCGAGGGGCTTGAGCCCCCGCCTCTCCGCCCAGCTCCGCGTGGCCATCACCGCGGAGGCGGCGCCGTCACAGATGCCGGAGGCGGCCCCCGCGTGGACCACGCCGTCCTTCTTGAACACCCTGGGCAGCTTGCGGAGCCCCTCCAGTGTCGTCTCCGGGCGGTTGTGCTCGTCCTTGTCGAACACCAGCGTGCCCTTGCGCCCCTTGAGCTCCACCGGGGCAAGCTCCGCGGCGAAGTGGCCGGCCGCCTGGGCGGCGGCGAAGCGCTGCTGGGTGAGCAGCGCGTAGGCGTCCACGTCGTCCTGGGTGAGGCCATACTGCTCGGCCAGGTTCTCCGCCGTGATGGCCATGGGCTGCCCGGTGTACGAGTCCGTCAGCGCTGTCCACAGCATGTCCTCCAGGTTCCCCTTCCCCAGCCCCAGCCCCCAGCGGGCGCCGCGCACCACGTGGGGGGCCTGGCTCATGGACTCGGCGCCGCCGGCGAGCACAACCTGGGCCTCGCCCACGAGCATGGCCTGCGCCGCGGAGACGAAGGCCTGGAAGCCCGAGCCGCACAGCCGGTTGACCCCCAGCGCCGGCACCGGCACGGGCACCCCGGTCTTCAGCCCCACGTGGCGCGGCAGGTAGATGGCGTCCGCTGCCGTCTGCACCACGTTGCCGTAGACGACGTGCTCCACGTCCGAGGGCGACACCCCCGAGGCGGACAGCGCCGCGCGCGCGGACTCCACGGCAAGCTCCGTGGCGGAGAGCTCCTTCAGCGCGCCGCCGAAGGTGCCGAAGGCGGTGCGCTTTCCGGAGAGAAACCAGACGTCGTCGTGCGGGGCGGCGCTTTTCATGGGGAATCAACATGCCCGAGTCCGGCGCGGCGCCACAAGCGCCGAGCGGGGCCCTGCTGCCCCCTGCCCCCACAGCCGGTCTCACGCTGCCTGAGCCCTGTAGCCGCAGTCAGCCCGACCGCCGCTGTCAGTGCGGCCGGGAGACCGGCGCGTCCGCCTCCCCGGTGAAGGCGCGCAGGCGGCGGTAGTCCTCCCAGCTCGCCTGCAGCACCACCACGTCCCCCGGCTGGAGCGCCGTGCTGCCGCGCGGGTGGAGTTCGTCCCTCTCCTCCCGCCGCAGGGACAGCGCGAGCGCGCCGTGGTCGTCCCGCACCGCGGACAGCGTCAGGCCGGAGAGCCGCTCGCCCACCATGAAGCGGGAGACGACCATCAGGTGCGGCCCCACCGGGAAGCTGTGCTCCACGCGGGGGTCCAGGGCGGTGACGGCCATGGCCGGCGCGGCCACCGCGGAGGAACTGAGCGCCTCGGCCTGGAAGGCGTCCCGCACCTTGGCCACCAGGTCGTCGTCGAACAGGCGCATCACCACGCGGATGCGCGGGTTGAGCCGCCGGGCGTCCAGCGCGGAGTTGAGGTTGGCCAGGTCGTCGTCCGTGGCGCAGACGATGGCGGAGGCCGCTCGCACGTTGAGCCGCTCCAGCGTGGCGGGGCTTCGCAGGTCGTCCACCAGCACCGGGACGTGCAGGTCCCTCAGCGTGGACACGAACGCCGCGTCCTCGCGCTTGTCCACCACCGCCACCTCCTGCCCCAGCGCGCGCAATTGCTCCACCACCCGGTACCCCACCCGCCCCGCCCCGCACACCACCACGTGCCCCTTCAGCGACTCGGCCATCACGGCAATCCACTCCTTGTCCCCGCGGGAGCGGGCGAAGAACAGGTAGGCGAAGCGCACCCCGCCATCCACCACCAGCGCCAGCCCCACCGGCGGGATGAGGAACGTGAGCGCCTCCCAGCCGGCGTGGTCCACGAACGGCAGGGACGGCTGGCCGAACAGCAGGAAGTAGACGTGGTGGAACCCCTGCAGGTACCCCACCTGCTCGCCGGCAGGCCCCACCCACGCCCACGCGTACAGCCCCGGCACGGCGAGGAACAGCGCCGCGGCAAGCCCCAGCGTCCACCGGAAGCGGGTGCCGAGCGCAACGAGGTAGCGGAGTTGGACGCGTAGGCGCCGGGACGTCCTCTCCGATACCGGGGACTCCACCCGCGGCGTCACGCCGCCGGCCCCGGCTCGGCCGCCCGGCGCTGCTCCATCATCCACACCGCCAGCACGCCCAGCTCGAAGCACAGCAGCATGGGGCAGGCCATCAGGGCCAGGTTCACCGCGTCACCGGTGGGGGTGAGGATGGCCGCCGCAACGAGGCAGAAGACGAAGGCGTGGCGCTGGTAGCGCATGAGCCAGCTGGCCTTCAGCACGCCCAGCAGCCCCAGCAACCCCATCACCAGCGGCAGCTCGAAGATGATGCCGAAGGAGACCAGCAGCAGCAGCACCAGCGACAGCTGCTCCTGCATGGTGAGCATGGGGCGCGTCCACGTCTGGGCCGCGTAGCGCGCCGCCCCCGCGGCGAGCGCCTCCTCCAGCTTCCACAGCTCCGCCCAGGAGGAGGCCTCTTGCGGCACCGTCCCGGCCAGCTGCGCAGCACCCAGCTCCATCCGCTCCGCCGCCGCCTTGCCGTCCCCCTCCGCCAGCGCCGCCACTGCCGAGGCGTGCGCCTCCACCACCGCGCGGAGTACCGGTTTGGCGGGCGGCGGCAGCCCCAGCCGCGCGGCGTCCAGCAGCCGCCCCAGCCCCTCCAGCCGCCCGTCCAGTTCCACCGCGAGGGAGGGCGCCACGGTGGCATCCGCCACCTGTCCGTCCCCCGCAGCCTGCAGCCGGCCGCGCGCCGCCTTGGCCCGCTCCGCCGCGGACTGCAGCTCCCCCAGGCCCAGGAGCCGCAGCGCGTCCGCCTCCTCGCGCCGCGCGCGGGTGAGCCGCGCCTCCAGCGCCGCGCTGTCCCCCTCGCGCAGCAGGAACTGGAACATGCTCGGGAGGATGACCGCGTAGCAGAAGGCCGCCCCGGCCACGAAGGCGAGCGTCCCCAGCACCACGAACGGGCCCGCCATCTTCTTCTCGGACGGGTACAGCCCCGGGGCCACGAAGCCCCACACCTGCCAGAGGATGACCGGGGTGGTGAGGAAGAGCCCGGCGTAGAGCCCCACCTTCATCAGGACGTTGATCTCCTCGATGCCCGAGGTGAACACCAGCGCCCGGCCGTCCGCGGGCAGCGCCGCGAGCACCGGCTGCATCAGCAGCCCGAACAGCGGCTTGGCGTAGGCGAGCGACACCCCGCCCAGCACCGCCACCGCCAGCGTCACCTTCAGCAGCCGCGTGCGCAGCTCCGCCAGGTGGTCGAACAGCGACATCCGCGCCTCGGCGTCCATGGGGGCGCTCACGTCCCGCCCTGCAGCTTCGGCAACGCGTCTGCCGCGGGCCCGGCAGCACCGGCCGGCGCAGGCGCCTCGACGGAGGGCTCGGCCGGGACTTCACCGCGGGCCACCG
>VGRA01000331.1 GCA_016875515.1 Deltaproteobacteria bacterium
CTCCCCGGCCGCGCGCGCCCCCGAGATGTTCCTTGCCGTCGGGCCAAGTTCCAGCTCAGCGAGCGGACCGCTGACGAAGAGACCAGGGCCCCACTCGAGGTACCTCGAGACGAGCGGATACCCGCACGCGGCGCACGCAAGCCCCAGGCGGTCGACCGCCTCGTCTCCCAACAGGCTCCCACCCGACCTGTGGGACTCGAACCCGGTCGCGAGCACGAGCTGCGCTCCCGTCACTGCGGGACCACCATCCCCCCTGTCCAGGATCACGCCCTGGTCGGTGGCACGCGCGGCCGTGATCTCGGCCTCCACCCACTCCACCCGGCCACCCCGCAGTTCCCGCTTGAGCTGCGCAGCAACTTCCGCCGGCATGGATCCCCGGTGTCGTGCGGCGGTAATCATCTTGCGTCTCGTCCCCGCGTCCCGCGTACGGGCGAACCCGGCCATGGCCTTGGGCCCAAGCCATTCCGGGCCACTGTCGAACCTGTGGATCCGCGGCGCATGCCGCGCCACCAGCGTCACCGGCGTATCCCTGCCCGCGAGGTGGCACGCCAGTTGTGCAGCGGAAATCCCGCCTCCAACGATCAGAACGCGCCTGCCACCGACCAGCGCGTCACGGTCGAAGGCTGGATCGAAGATGTGGGTGCCGGCGCCAGCCCACGAGGGCCTGCACAACTGCTCCCCGAGCCCCAGCGCCAGCACGACCCGGCGACTCTCGATGCCTCCCTCCGGCCCCTCCACGCGAAGGCCACCGGGGATCCGGGCGAGGGTCTCCGCTCGCCCCCGGACGCGAAGTTCCCCCAGCGACTGCTCCTTGATGACGTGCTCGGCGTGCGCGCGGAAGAAGTCCAGCCCCGGCCGGTCGTAGGGGAAGGCAAAGCGTGCCAGCCGCCGTCCGGCCCCCCGCTCCCCAAACTGCCGCAGCGCGAACGGGTTCAGGTCCAGGTGATGAACGCCCGGAGACCGCAGGAACTGCATCCCGGTCGCACGCGTCACACGCCAGAACGCCTCGAGCGGCTGCAGGTGCGGATCCAGGACGCGGATCCTGTCACGCCTCACCGCCCCGCCCCGGACCAAGGCGTGGGACAGGTAGGTCCCGTGCACGCCGCCACCCACTATCAGCCAATCCAACATGGCATTCCCCTCGGGTCGCGGCCTCAGGACTCTGCCAGCACCTGCACGGGGAACGGATCCCTCATCCGCCGCCAACGCGCAGGGCCCTGCTCCACTTCCTTCCGGGTCAGGAGCGCTGCATCCAGGCGGGTACGCAAGGCGCCCTCGTCCAGGCCAGCTCCGATGAAGACCAACTCCTGCCGGCGGTCTCCCCAGGGGTCCACCCAATCGTTCCTCACCTGCGCCCGGAGTTCCTCGTCCTCCGGCCACTCGGACTCCGGCTGCGCCGCAAACCACGTCCCGGCCCACTGGAAATTCGCCGAGCCGCCGGCCTGCGCCAGCATCCCGGACACTTCCATGCGAGACGCCAGCCAGAAGAATCCCTTGGACCGAAGCACGCCGCTCCAGGTCTCCGGGTCCTGGAGCACCTTCCACAGGCGGGTGGGATGGAAGGGCACGCGGGCCCGGTAGACGAAGCTCGAGATCCCGTACTCCTCACTCTCCGGGACGTGCTCTCCCCGCAGTTCTTTCAACCAGCCGGGCGCCTGGGCGGCCTTCTCGAAGTCGAACAGCCCCGTCCCCAGCACGTCCTCCAGCGGAACCCGCCCATGGGATGCATGGACGATCCGCGCCTCCGGGTTGAGGTGCCTCAGCATCCCCTCGAGCCTGCCAATGTCCTCGCGTGCCACGAGATCCAGCTTGGAGATCACCAGCACGTTGGCGAACTCCACCTGCTCCACGAGCAGGTCCGGCACCGAGCGCTCGTCCTCCTCGCCGAGGGCCAGCTTTCGGGCCCGGAGATCATCCTCGCTTTGCCAGTCCGCGAGGAAGTTCTTCGCGTCCACCACGGTGACCATGGTGTCCAGCCGCGCGACCGCGGAGAGGCTCTTTCCCCCCTCGTCCTCGAAGGTAAAGGTCTCCGCCACAGGCAGCGGCTCGGAGATGCCCGTGGACTCGATCAGCAGGTAGTCGAACCTCCCTTCCTTGGCGAGCCGGCCCACCTCCACCAGCAAGTCCTCGCGAAGCGTGCAGCAGATGCAGCCGTTCTGCATCTCGACCAGCTTCTCTTCCACCCTCGACAGTTCCGCGCCACCCTGTTTGACCAACCGGGCGTCGATGTTCACCTCGCTCATGTCATTGACGATCACGGCGACCCTGAGCCCTTTCCGGTTGGAAAGGACGTGGTTGAGCAACGTCGTCTTTCCCGCCCCCAGGAACCCCGAGAGAACCGTCACCGGCAGCTTCTTCTGTCCCTTCTTCATGGTTGTCCCTGCGTCGCTTTGTACTCGTGTGTTCACAGCGGATCCAGCGTCATGACCAGCCTGGGGGAGGCGGCGTCGGCACCTGGAGAGCGGTGCACCGCCCCGCGGCCCGCGTTTCCGGGCCATGCCTCCCCCTTGAGGAAGAGCAGATCCCCCGCCGGTGCCACGTGCACGGCGCCTGGGCTGCGAAGCAGTCCGCTGTCCTCGTCCGCCACCCCTCCCGCCAGGTGCCCCAGCCGGCGGCGATCAACGCTGTCTTCAGCGGCAAACTCCGTGCCCCGTCCCTCGTACGTGCAGACGGCGCGCAGGGTGACGCGGTCCACGTGGAAGCGCGGGCACATCGCCTCCTGCAGCCGCGCAATCCGGACCCCCACCTGCTTGCAGCCGGTGAGATCCGACAGCAACTCCACGCAGCGCTCCACGTCCTCCTCCAGCAGGGGAAACCCCTGGAGTACGCCCTGCAACCCTTCCGCCGCCCGCCCCCCGGCAGACACGGTCACCAGCACGCGGAAGCCGGGCGTGCGCAGCGCGCGCCGCACCTCGTCCTGAAGGCCGGGCGACAGCGCACGCCGCAGCAGGGCAACGTTGATCCGGTGGTCATACAACGCCCCGAGCTCGGACTCGTGGGTCGCGAGAACCGCGTTGGCCACTCCCAGCCCTGGCAAGTCGAGCGGCGCAACGGGCACGGGCACTGCAGTACGCGAAGTCATCTCAAGCACGGACACCTCCCGCGCCGGAGCGTTATCCTACTTGCAACTTCGTTGCAACAACTACCCTCGCACGCACCCGCTGCAGCGCCCTCGCAGCTGGACTTCCGCCACCTCGTTCTGTGCCGCGGCGCCCGTCAGGGACACCGATCCGCTGGGCAAGCAGTCCACCCAGCCGCAGTCGCTGCACACGAAATGGGGGTGGGTACCGTGCGCCACCTGCGGGCCCTGGGGCAGCTCGAACCGCCACACGTTGTCCCCCAGCTGCGTCTTGACGAGGATGCCCTCGTCCGTCAGCGACACGAGGTTCCTGTAGATGGTCGACTGGTCCAGCCCGGAGCCAGCCATGCGGGCCGTCAGCTCGGGATGGCTGGTTGGGACGCGGAGGCGGGCGAGCATTCGGAGGATGGCAAGCCTCTGCTCGGTCACCCGCAAGCCGCGGCCTGCGAGCAACTGGCGGAGGTCCTCGTCGCGGAGAAGGCGCAGCTTGCTGGGCATTTGAGGACTATCCACCACACCTCGCCGTGCGCCAAGCTCCGCGACCGGAGGTTTCACAGGGGAATGCAGTTGAGCGGATCCTGCGGATCCCGCCGGTACCCGGCATCACAGTGGCAGCTGGAGCCATGGAGGTGGCCGTGCCCCCCGCACTCGGGCTGCTGCAGTACGGCGGACCAGCCCCACGGCGCCACCCGCAGGCGCTTCCCGCCGGGGACCCCGGACGTCGCGTAGGTGGACGGTTGGATGGTCACCTGACGGAACTCAAGTGAAACCTCGGCCCGTCCGGAGAAGCGCTCCCCGGCGAACTTGCCGAGCTCGGACAGCTGGAAGCTCGTCCCCTCCGGGTCCACGGGCATGTAGGTCTCCTCTCCGCGCCGGAGCACCACGCAGAGGCCGCAGGTATCGTAGTCAGCGTCCGCGCTCCGCATGGCGAATGGCCCCACCGCCGCGGCGCCGCCGAACCCGGTGTAGTTCTCCACGTCCACCTGGAACGGGCCGCTCTCGCCATTGAACACCCAGGCCTGCCCGCCACCATGGGTGGTCCCGTACTTGCCGCTCGGATTGCTCATCACCAGCGAGATCTCCTCCATTTCGCCTTCCATTGAACCGCCACCATCGACCATGCCGCCGTCCTCCAAAGCAGGGCCACTCGCATCGG
>VGRA01000332.1 GCA_016875515.1 Deltaproteobacteria bacterium
CTGGACCCGCGCGTACCGCTCCGCCTCGGCCGGATCGGTGAAGGCCCGCCAGGCCGCGGTGGGGACGCCCGCCGCCTGAAGCACCTCCTTGGTGAAGGCCTTGCTCCCCTCGAGCCGGGCAGCCGCTGCGGAGGGCCCGAACACCCCGATGCCGGCAGCGCACAGCGCGTCTGCCACGCCCGCCACGAGCGGCGCCTCCGGCCCCACCACGACGAAGCCGATGCCGTGGGCGCGGCAGGCTTCCACCACCGCCGCGCCGTCGCTCGCATCAAGCGGTAGGAGCCTGGCCAGCGAGGCCATGCCGGGATTTCCCGGCGCCGCGTAGAGCCGCCCCACGCCACCGTCCTGCTGGAGCTTCCAGCACAGCGCGTGCTCGCGCGCCCCCGCCCCCAGCACCAAAACGTCCATGGCTGTCCTCGCTCCGTCAGTGACGGAAATGGCGCACCCCGGTGAAGACCATGGCCAGCCCGTGCTCGTCCGCGGCGGCTACCAACTCGGCGTCCCTCACCGAGCCTCCCGGCTGCACCACGCAGGTGGCCCCTGCCGCGGCGGCCGCGTCCAGCCCGTCCCGGAAGGGGAAGAAGGCGTCGGACGCCACGGCGCTGCCTCGGAGCGCCTCGCCCCCGCGCGCAGCGGCGATCTTCACCGAGTCCACCCGGCTCGTCTGTCCACCGCCCGCGGCGAGCAGCCGATCCCGGTGGGCGAAGACGATGGCGTTGCTCTTGACGTGCTTGCACACCCGCCACGCAAAGCGCAGCGCCTCGTCCTCTTCCGCCGTTGGCGCCCGCTTCGTCACCACGCGCCAATCGAGCGGCGGCTCGGCGTGGTCCCGCTCCTGGACCAGCACCCCGCCGGAGACGCTTCGGAACTCCAGCGGCGCCTTCCCCTCGGCGCCACGCAGGAGCCCTTCCCCTGCCTCCAGCAGGCGCAGGTGCTTCTTCGCCGTGAGCACCGCGCGCGCCGCCTCGCTGTACGAGGGCGCAATCGCCGCCTCAAGGAACCCCTCCGTCATCGCCCGAGCGGTGGCCTCGTCCACCTCGCGGGTGAACGCCACGATGCCACCGAACGCAGAGACCTCGTCGGAAGCGCGCGCGGCGCGGAACGCCGCCTCCAGGGAGGCGTCCCTCGCCACGCCGCACGGCGTGTTGTGCTTAATGATGATCGCGCACGGCCCGCCCGGGAACTCGAGCGCCAGCCGCAGCGCCGCGTCCAGATCCAGCAGGTTGTTCCAGGAGAGCTCCTTGCCCTGCAGCACCCGCGCGCCCCCCACCGTGGCCCCGGCCTCCGGCGTGGTGGTCCGGTACAAGGCCGCCGCCTGGTGCGGGTTCTCCCCGTAGCGCAGCGCCTGCACCCGCTGGAGGGCGGGCTGCAGCTGCCCGGGGAAGCGCGCCTCGTCCCCCGCCTGCTGCGCAAGCCACCCGGAGATGGCCGCTTCATAGGCCGCGGTGTGGGCAAAGGCCGTGCGCTGCAGCGCACGGCGAAGCGCCACGCCGGGACCGCCCGCGCGGTACGCCTCCAGCACCGCGCCGTAGTCTGCCGGGTCCACCACCACCGTCACGCGGTCCGCATTCTTCGCCGCCGCCCGGATCATGGCGGGCCCGCCAATGTCGATGTTCTCGATGGCCTCGTCCCACCCCGCCCCCCGGGCCACCGCCTCCCGGAACGGGTAGAGGTTCACGACCACCAGGGAGATGGGCGCAATGCCCTGCGCCGCCAGCTCCGCGGCGTCTGACGCGAGGTCCAGCCGCCCCAGGATGCCGCCATGGATGCGGGGATGGAGCGTCTTCACCCGGCCGCCCAGGATCTCCGGCTGGCCCGTGTGTTGCGCCACCGAGCGGACGGGAAGCCCGCCCGCCTTCAACGCCGAGAGGGTGCCCCCCGTGGAGAGCAACTGGAACCCCGCGGCAACGAGCCCCTCCGCGAACGGGAGGAGCCCCTGCTTGTCCGAGACGCTGATGAGCGCGAGCACGGGGAGCGCTGTACCCACGCCAGCGCCCCGTGGTCAATGCGCCCGGCGTCCCGGGACGTTGACTACAGCGCCTCGGGCGGCAGCGGCTCGCCGTCCGTGGCGGCGCGCAGCTTCAGCAGCCCGCGCGTCTCCACCTGCCGGATCCGCTCGCGGGTGAGGTTCATGATGGCCCCCACCTCCTCGAGCGTGATGCCGCCCTTCTCCGCCACGTCGAGCGCGCAGGTGTACTCGAGCTCGGTGATCTCCTTGTCCGGGAAGTTCAGCTTGATGGAGCCCGTCTCCGGGTTCACGTCCAGATAAAGGTTGTGCTTGCAGGAGACGAACAGGCACGGCCGAGGGCCGTTGATGCACTCGGCGCGCGTCTTGGGACGCAGCGTCTCCACACGGCGGACCAGCTCGGACTCCTCGGGATCCAGCGTCCCCTGCTGCCGCTGGCGGCGGATCTCCCGCGCCATCTCCTTGCGCGAGAACGTCCGGGGCCGCCGGCGACCCCCGGCCTCGTCCGACTGAGTCTCCTCGCCCTGCTGCTTCGCCTCGTTCATGTCCCCTCCCTCAAGGGTGCTGTGGATGCGTGTGTGAAAGCTGCCGACTTCAGGTGTGCGCTGCGCCCGGCCCCGGTGCCGCTGTTACCGCGCTCCCCAGCCGCGTCACGTCCCGGACCAACTCCTCGCCCCGCCGGCGGAGCTCGTGGAGGGTGCCCTCCAGCTCCCGGCGGTGGGCGTGGCCGAACGGCCGGTGTCCCAGCTGCTGCTCGAAGCCGTCGAACACCTCGTCCAGGGTCTGGTCCACCTGGTCGATGTGGTTCTTGAAGAAGACGAACGACCGCCGGATGTCCTCCAGCGTCATCCCCTCCTTCATCATCTTCTTGATGGCGTTGACCCGGCGCACCACGGCCACCGGGTACAGCCCCGTGCTCCCGCGGTTCTTGCCCTTGTGCCCCACCCGCTTGCTGCGCGGCAGGAGCCCCGCCTGGACGTACTTCCGGAACGTGGCCTCGGAGAAGCGGACGCGCCGGGTGGAGAACAGCTGCACCACGTAGCGCGCCGTCACGCCCTCCGCGTGCTCGCGCTCGACCCGCTCGATCTCCTCCGGCCCAAGGAAGTCCACGTCCCCTCATTCGACATTCAATGGAGTTACAAACCTCAACTCGTTTGAATGGCACGCCGTTTTAGATGCCATTGAATGGAATTGTCAACGACCAAAAGTTGACACGTGCGGCGCTTCGTTCGACGCGCCGCGTCGTCCGCGCAAACAGCCTGCGCGGCGCGCTTCCAGGGTGGCCCTGAAGAGCTGCGCCCGCCTCAGGGGGCGAGCATGTCCAGCGCCAGCACGGTGACCTCGCCCGGCTTCACCTGCACCGTGAGCTGGTGCGTGCCGCGGGGGTGCTCCAGTCGCAGCTGGTGGGCGCCGGGCGCGAGTGGGAATTCGCGCTGGGGCCCCACCTCGCCCAGCGCATTCCCATCCAGCCAGGCCTGCGCCCACGGGACCACGCGGAGCTGCAGCCTGCCAGGCTCTGCGGGCCGTACCGTTGCCACGCCGGCCGTCTCCGCCACGGGCACGCCCGCTGCCGCCGCACCACCCGCTCCTGTCTCGGTGGGGGCAGGCTGCCCGGCCGCAGTGGGTGCCCGGACCACTCCCTTTCGCGTAGACGGGCTGCCCGCGGGCGGCACAGCGCGCGTGCCGCTGCGCAGGGCCCCCCGGGCGACCAGTTCCATGGGGAGCGGCCCTCGTGGCCCCGCCGGCGCCTCGTCCGCGCCACCGGCACCCGCCACCGGGTGCTGGCCGGCATCACTCCCGGGCCCAGCGCTCGCCGCACCTGCGTCCACCGGCGCCTCCTCGCGGGCCCCGTCCACCTCCGGCGCCTGCCCTGACCCAGGGCCTGCCCTCTGCGCCGGGGCGCCCGCGGTTCCGGGCGGCGTGACCACCGATGTCGCCCGGGAGGCAGACAGCCGCCCCTGCCACATCCCCACGGTCGCCGTGAGCAGCGCACCGGCCAGGATGGCCGAACCTCCCACGGCCAGCGCCTGCTTCATGCCGAGCTGCGGCTCGGCCGTGACGCGCGACCGCTCCTCGGGTGGCCCGCCGGGTGCCCGTACCACCAGCGTGGGGGCCTCTGCCGCCAGTGGGGGAGGCCGCTCCCCCCCGTCCTGGGCCCATGCCGGGAGCGCCGCAGCGGGCGGTCCCTTCCCCGCAGGGCCCCGGCCGGGCGCGGTCACGTCCTCGCGCCCCGCGGCAGGCGCGGAAGGCCGCGACGCGGCCTCGCCG
>VGRA01000333.1 GCA_016875515.1 Deltaproteobacteria bacterium
CGCCGGGCCATGAGCGAGACCGCCTCAGCGCCTATGGTGGTGTGGGGGCTGGCGCTGGCGTACCCGGCGGGGGCCATCCGGCGCCAGCGGTGGGCGGGGGCTGCGCTGCTGGGGCTGGCCACGCTGGTGCGCCTGCACAGCGCCGTCTTCTGCGCGGGGCTCCTGGCGTGCTGGCTTGCGCGGCGGCGGTGGCGGGAGGCGGCGGAGGTGTCCGGTGTGCTGGGGCTCGGCGCGCTGGCCTTCGGGTTGCTGGACCGGCTGACGTGGGGTGGCTGGTTCCACTCGGCGGTGAAGTATCTGGAGTTCAACCTGGTGGAGAAGGGGGCGGAGGGGTGGGGTACCTCGCCGTTCGGCTACTACGCCGAGACGCTGTGGCGGGCCATGCCCTGGGCATGGCTGCTGCTGGCCGCGTTGGCGCTGGTGGCGGCGCGGCGGGCGCCCGGGTTGGCGGCCGTGGCGGCTGCCTTCTTCCTCCTGCACGCGTGGACGCCGCACAAGGAGCTGCGGTTCATCCTCCCGCTGTTGCCTGTGCTCGCCGGCCTGTCCGGCGCAGGGCTGCAGGTGCTCGCCGGGGAGGAGGCGTGGCGCCGGGCCGTACCCGCGCTGGTGCTGGCTGTGTCCCTCCAGTCCGCGTTCCACGCCCGGGCGCTGACGTTTGGCGAGCTGGGGATGTACATGGGGAGCCGCCCGCCGGGGACCTCCGCCTGGGACGACGCGGGGCCGGTCAACCGCCTGCTGCTCGAGGCGTCGCGGGCAGAGGGGCTGTGCGGGTTGAAGGTGGAGGCGGCGCACCTGGCATGGACCGGGGGCGTGAGCCACCTGCACCGGGCGGTTCCGCTGTACGCCCACAACGGGCCGCCGCGCGGTAGCGGCCTGTTCAGCCACGTGCTCACCCCGGAGCGCGCCGCGCGGGGCGAGGTGGTGGCCCGGGACGGCGCATTGGCGCTCGTGAAACTCCCGGGCTCCGGGTGCAGGGCGGATCCCGACTACTCGGACCGCCTTCCGTGAGAGGCGAAAATCGGTTAGGGAAGCGTCTTTCCCGAGTGGGAAAGGAGTGAGCGCATGAGCGGTGGAAACATCCCGATGACGCCGGCCGGGCTGAAGCGGCTGAAAGAAGAGCTCAAGCAGCTCCAGACGGTGGAGCGTGGCAAGATCTCCCGGGAGATCGAGGTGGCGCGCGCCCACGGGGACCTCCGCGAGAACGCGGAGTACCACGCGGCCAAGGAGAAGCAGTCCCACATCGAGGGGCGCATCCTGGACATCAACGACTGGATCGCGCGCGCCGAGGTGATCGATCCCTCGAAGATGAAGGGGGACAAGGTGGTGTTCGGGGCCACGGTGGCGCTGCAGGACCTCGAGAGCGAGAAGGAAGTGACCTACACGATCGTGGGGGAGCTGGAGGCGGACATCAAGAAGCGCCTCATCGCCATCACGTCGCCGGTGGCGCGCGCGCTCGTGGGCAAGGAGGTCGGGGACGTGGTGACGGTGCAGAGCCCCGGCGGCCCGCGCGAGTACGAACTGCTGAGCATCAGCTTCGACCACGCGCTCGCGCTCGCCGGCGAGTAGCCGGGCCGCAGCCTCAGGGGGAGCGGGTAGCGTGCCGTCCTCCCCGGGCCCCCACGTGACCAACGCCAGCCATCCCTTCCTCCCGCTGCTCGGCCCGCTGCGCTACGCGTGTCAGCGGGACTTCGCGCAGCTTGCCACGGTGAAGCAGCTGCGCGCCGTGGTGGAGGCGGCTGCGTCCGCGGGAGAGCGTGCGGGGGTGCCGGCGAAGTGGGTGGCTGCGCTGCGGGCGGAGTTGCCCCAGGTGGACCTGCCCTCGCAGGAGGCGCGCAAGGCCAGCCTCGTGCGGCTGTTGCAGGTCCTGCGGGAGGTGGGGGTTCCGGTTCCGGCCGGGCTGCCGGTGCCGCTACCACCGTCGCCCTCCTCGGCACCGGAGAAGGCCGCAGGGGGCAGCCCGCGCGGCCCCATCCGCCGCAAGCCTTCGGACGGGGACCACCGCTCGGAGGCGCGGCTGCTCTCCATTGCCCCGCGGGAGGGGCCGCTCTCCCGCCCGCTCTCCGAGCTGAAGGGCCGGATGAACCCGCGCCTGCTCGCCGCGCTGGAGAAGAAGGGCGTGCGGCGGGTGGGGGACGTGCTGTTCCTGTTGCCCCGGACGTACGAGGACCGGCGGCAGCTCAAGAAGATCCGGGATCTCGTCCCCGGTGAGCGGGGCGTGACGGTGGCCGTGGTGAGGTCCGCCGGCGAGACGCTCGCGCGTGGACGGCGGCGGATGTTCCGGGCGGTTTTGGGGGACGAGACCGGGTCCATTGCAGCCACCTACTTCCAGGCGGGGCCGTGGCTGAAGGGGCGCTTCCCAGTGGGGAAGCGGCTCATCGTCTCCGGGGAACTGCGCGCGACGCCCACCGGCCGCGAGATGGCCCACCCGGAGGTGGAGCCGCTCGAGGACGACGAGGTCAGCTCGCTGCACTTCGGCCGCGTGGTGCCCATCTACCCGGGCTTCGAGCGGCACGAGCAGCGCAGCTACCGCCAATTGGCAGCCCGGGTGGTGGAAGGGTACGCCCACCTGCTGGAGGAGCCGCTCCCGGAGGACCTGCGGCGCCGGCATGGGCTGCTCGGGTTGCCTGA
The DNA here is from genome assembly GCA_016875515.1 of Deltaproteobacteria bacterium. GTDB lineage: Bacteria > Myxococcota > Myxococcia > Myxococcales > Myxococcaceae > VGRA01. The sequence continues at coordinate 2,629 of VGRA01000333.1, forward strand.
GGCCATCCGGCGCATCCACTTCCCCTCGGACGCGGACGCGCTGGAGGACCTGGAGCAGCACGCCTCGGACGCGCACCAGCGGCTCGCGTACGACGAGCTGTTCTTCCTGCAGCTGGGGATGCAGCTGCGCCGCGTGGGGGTGAAGACGGAGCCGGGCATTGCCTTCGAGGTGTCGCCTGCGCGGCTGGCGCGGGCCCGGGCGGTGTTGCCGTTCCAGCTGACGCGGGCCCAGGACCGGGTGGTGGCCCAGGTCGCGGCGGACATGGGGCGGCCGGATCCCATGCACCGGCTCATCCAGGGGGACGTGGGCTCTGGCAAGACCGCGGTGGCATTTGCGGCCGCCATGCTGGCAATGCAGGACGGCTACCAGGTGGCGCTGATGGCCCCCACGGAGATCCTGGCGGAGCAGCACCTGAAGAACGCGGAGCGGATCCTGGGGTCGCACGGGATCACCGCCGGGCTCATCTCGGCGTCCGGAACGGCGAAGGAGAAGCGCGAGCGGCGTGCCGCGGTGGCGAGCGGCAAGACGCGGCTGGCCATTGGCACCCACGCGCTCATCGAGGGGGACACCGAGTTCGAAGCGCTGGGGCTGGTCATCATCGACGAGCAGCACCGCTTCGGCGTCATCCAGCGCCACGCGCTCATGTCCAAGGGGCTGCGCCCGGACGTGCTGGTGATGACGGCCACGCCCATCCCGCGCACGCTGGCGATGACGCTGTACGGGGATCTCGAGGTCTCGGTGATCGACGAGCTCCCGCCGGGGCGGACGCCCATCCAGACGCGCGTGTTCAGCGAGCGGCAGCGCGCGCGGGTGTACGAGCTGATCGTGGCAGAGCTGCGTTCCGGCCACCAGGCGTACGTGGTGTACCCACTGGTGGAGGAGTCGGAAAAGGTGGATCTGGCGGACGCCACGCGCGGCGTGGAGCAGGTGTCCCGCGCCTTCCCGGATCACCGAGTGGGGCTGCTCCATGGCCGGATGACCGCGGCAGAGAAGGACGCGGTCATGGCGGAGTTCCGGGACGGGAAGATCCACGTGCTCGTCTGCACCACGGTGGTGGAGGTGGGCGTGGACGTGCCCAACGCGTCCGTGATGGTGATCGAGCACGCGGAGCGGTTTGGCCTGTCTCAGCTGCACCAGCTGCGCGGCCGCGTGGGGCGGGGCGCGGCGAAGTCTCACTGCCTGCTGGTGTCCGCACAGGGGCGGTCCGAGGAGGCGGTGGAGCGGCTGTCCGTCATGGAGAAGAGCAGCGACGGCTTCGTCATTGCGGAGAAGGACCTGGAGCTGCGTGGGCCGGGGGAGTTCCTCGGTACGCGCCAAAGCGGCATGCCGGAGCTGGCCGTGGCCAACCTGGCGCGGGACGTGGCCCTGCTGGACCTGGCGCAAGGGGAGGCACGCGCGGTGGTGATCGCGGACCCGAAGCTGGAGTTGCCGGCGCACCGGGGGTTGCGCAAGGCGCTCGAGGACCGCTGGGAGGGGCGCTTGGCGCTCGCGCGGGTGGGCTGAAATCCGGCGTTGCCCGGGTCAACCGCGGCTCGGTACGCTGCCTCAATGATCTCTTGTCCAGCTTGCCAGCACGCCCAGGCACCGG
>VGRA01000334.1 GCA_016875515.1 Deltaproteobacteria bacterium
CAGTCCGCCGCCGCGCTCCACGAACTGCTGCAGCCGCTCCGCCGCCTCCGGCGGGGGCGCAGGAACGTTCAAGAGAAACACCTCGTCGTAAGCGGAGAGGTCCTCCCGGAACGCGGCGTCCACGTCCCGCAGCGCCTCGCGCACGGGGGAGCCCTGGGCGGTGAGGGCCGCGTCCACGAAGAAGGCCTCGTCCCGGTAGCGGGTGGGGTTGGGCTGGCCGTTGACCACCAGGGCGTGCAGTTCGCGCGGAACCTCCAGCGTGAACGGGCGCCGGTCATCCTCCGCCAGCGCGTCCGGGGCGAGCGCCACCTCGCCGGTGAAGCTGCCGCCCTCCGGGAAATTCCAGGTGAGGGTCTTCTGCGCAGTCCCCTGGGCGGGCAGGTCCAGGAAGCCCTTGGTCACCACGGTGTCCGCAAGCTTGAGCGTGGCCTGGACGTCCTTGGCCGGCGCGTCCGAGAAGTTCCGCACGGTGAAGGTGAACTGGAACGCGCGCGGCCCCACCTGCACCGCGGGGGCCACCTTCAGGTCCACCACGGCGCGGTTGGCGAGCTTGACGCCCCGGGCCACGTCCTCCAGCTGAAACTCGGGGCGCAGCACGTGGCCGGCTGTGTCCTTCCACGTGGGGGCGGGTGCCTCCAGCCGCAGCGCCCCCTGCGTGAAGTCCGAGACCACCACCAGCCGGCGGGCGGGGAGCGGGCTGTCGTCCAGAGCGCGCAGGGCCTGCTCGAGGCAGCGGTTCAGCTCGGAGGCGCCGTAGGAGGCCTTGCCGTCGTCCAGGAGCGTCCGCAGACGGGCCCGGTCAAAGGCAGCCGGGGGCGGGGCGGCGGCCTCCCGCGTACACACCATCACGGTGGCGGGCTCCTCCGGGGACAGCCGCGCGAGCACGTCCCGGGCGCGGGCGAGCGCCCGCTCGAACAGCGGCTTGCCGTCCGCGTACCGCATGGACAGCGAGCCATCCACCACGATGGCGGTGGCGGCAGGCCCCCGCCCCTGCGTCCCGGCGGCGGCCTCCGCGGCCCACTCGGGGCGCGCGAGCGCGAGCGGGATTACCAGCAGCAGCAGCGTGCGCAGGAGGTACACGAGCAGCCGCCGCAGCTTCAGCCGGGACGCGGTGCGCCGCTGGCTGCGCAGCACGAAGGAGAGGGCGGCGAACGGCACCGGCCGCGGGCGGCGGCGGTCGAACAGGTGGACGAGCAGCGGGATGAGCGCGGCGAGCGTGCCGAGCAGCATCCACGGGTGGGCAAACGTCATCTCTGCCCCCGGCGCCGGGTACGGCCGGCAATGAAGCGCAGCAGCACGGGGTCCAGGGGGGCGTCCGTGAGGACCCGCTCGTAGCCCACGTCCGCCTCGGCGCAGGCGCGCCGCGTGGCCTCCAGGAAGGCGTTGAACTCCTCCAGGAAGCTCTCCCGTATCTCCCGCGGGTTCACCTCCAGCCTGCCGTCCCCCTCCATGGAGAGGAAGAGCGTGGGGTCGTCGTAGGGGAAAGACAGCTCCGCGGGGTCCACCAGGTGGAACACCGCCACGTCGTGCTTGCGGGCGCGCAGCTGCAGCACGCGCTTCAGGCCCTCCCCGCGCTCGTCCAGCAGGTCCGAGAAGACCGCCACGAAGCTGCGGTTGCCGGCGCGCTCGGCAAGCAGGTCCGCCGCGGCCACCAGGTCCGCCCCGCCGGCCGGGGCCAGGGGCTCCAGCCGGGAGAACAGGGCGTTGAGGTGGCCGGCGGCGGCCCGCGCGGGCAGCTCCGCCACCTGGCCCCCCGTCATCACCGCCAGCCCCGCCGCGTCCTGCTGTCTCACCAGCAGGTACGCGAGCGCCCCGGCCAGCGCTTTGGCCACCTCCAGCTTGGACAGGGCGTGGGAGGAGAAGCCCATGGAGCCGGACGCGTCCACCAGCAGGTAGCCGCGCAGGTTGGTTTCGTGCTCGAAGCGCTTGACGTAGTACCGGTCGAACTTGCCGTAGGCCTTCCAGTCCAGGTGCCGCAGCTCGTCCCCGGGCGCGTACTCCTTGTGCTCGGCGAACTCCACGCTCTGCCCCTGGTGGGGGGACTTGTGGAGGCCGGACAGCACGCCCTCCATGAGCGCGCGGGCGCGGAGCCGGGCGCCGGCCAGGCGGGACAGCGTCTTGGCGTCGAGCAGTTCCACCCGGGGCCTTTACGCCTTCACCACCTCGAGCAGTTGGTCCACCAGCTTCACCGAGGTGACGCCCTCGCTCTCGGCCTGGAAGTTGGGCAGCACGCGGTGGCGGAGCACCGGGCGGGCCAGGGCGCGGATGTCCTCCACGCCCGCGGCGAAGCGGCCGTGCAGGATGGCGCGCGCCTTGGCGGCGAGCACGAGGTACTGGGACGCGCGGGGCCCTGCGCCCCAGCCCACCTGCCGGGCCACGAAGTCCGGCACCCCCGGCTCCTTCGGGCGCGTGGCGCGCACCAGGTCCACCGCGTACTTCACAACGTGGTCCGGCACGGGCACCCGGCGCACCAGTTCCTGCAGCTGGAGGATTTTCTCCGCGGACAGCACCCGCGACAGCTGTGGCGCCGAGCCCGAGGTGGTGCTGCGGACAATCTGCATCTCCTCCTCGGCGGTGGGGTAGCCTACGTCCACGAGGAACATGAAGCGGTCCAGCTGCGCCTCGGGGAGCGGGTAGGTGCCCTCCTGCTCAATGGGGTTCTGCGTGGCGAAGACGAGGAAGGGCAGGTCCAGCGGCCAGGTGTTGCCGCCGGCCGTTACCTTGTACTCCTGCATGGCCTGCAGGAGCGCCGCCTGCGTCTTGGGCGGTGTCCGGTTCACCTCGTCCGCGAGGATGATGTTGGCGAACAGCGGCCCCTTCATGAATCGGAAGACGCGGCGGCCGGTGGCCTTGTCCTCCTCCAGGATGTCGGTGCCGGTGATGTCGGACGGCATCAGGTCCGGCGTGAATTGCACGCGGCTGAAGCCCAGGTTCAGCACGTCTGCCAGCGTGGAGATGAGCAGCGTCTTGGCCAGCCCCGGCACGCCCACGAACAGGCAGTGGCCGCGCGCGAAGAGGGCGATGAGCAGGTGGTCGATGACGTCGTGCTGTCCGACGACGCGCTTCTCAATCTGCTCGAGGATGTGCGTGCGGGCCTGCGCCAGCTCTTCAACGGCCTGCAGGTCGCCCGGGGTGCCGGTGTCCATGGTGGGCGCACTCATAATGGGACCGCCTCCGTTCCTCCAGCGGTAAGCGGCCCGAACGTCCGGTGGGCGCGGGGCCATTCCGCGCATGTCCCTGCCCGGCTGCCCTCCGGGCGGGCACGGGAGGCCGGTGTGCGGGGCCAGGGGCGGTGTCGCGTACCGTGGCGCGCCCCTCGCCCCAACCGCCCTCGCCCCAGAGGGCCCAGGAGCCCTCAAGCGCATGCGCCGTCTCCGCCTGACCCTGCTCGCAACGCTGTCCGTGGCAGCCGCGCTGTCTGGCTGCGTCCGCCGCGGCCCCCCCGTGCAGCCGCTGTCCCCTTCCTTACGGGTCATGACGTTCAACATCCAGTCCGCCCGGCACGGGCTGGACGCGGTGGCTGGCCTCATCCAGGAGGCCCACCCGGAGGTGGTGGCGCTGCCGGAGGTGGACCGCTTCAGCGAGCGCTCCGGCGGGGTGGACCAGGTGGAGGCGCTGGCCCGGCGCACCGGGCTGCCCCACACCCGCTTCTTCCGCACCACCTCGCTGCACGGCGGGGACTACGGCCTGGCGGTGCTGTCCCGCTACCCGGTGGTGGACTCGGCCTGGCGGGGGCTGCCCACCAACGGCGCCGAGCAGCGCGGGGTGGGGCGGGCGGTGGTGGAGGCCCCGTCGGGTGCCGTGTCCGTCTAAGTGACGCACCTGTCCAACCTGCCGTTCCGCGGGCGGCTGCGCGAGCAGCAGGTGCGGGCGCTGCTGGGCTTCATGGCGGAGGGCGGCGAGGGGCCTGCGCTCTTGTGCGGGGACTTCAATGACGACAGCCGCTCCCCTGCGCTGCAGCGGGTGCGCGCCGTGCTGGAGGATGCCTTCCACCGCGCAGGCCGGGGACGGGACACCACCTACCCCATGGGGCTGCTGCCCGAGTCCCGCCTGGACTACGTCTTCACCACCGCGGGGCTGCGGGCGGCGGACGCGTGGGGGGTGCGGCAGCTGGCCTCGGACCACTACCCGGTGGTGGTGGACGTGCTGGCCGGCTGAGGCCGCGCCGGCAGACGAAACGGACGCGGCGCGGCAGCCGGGCGTATGCTGCA
>VGRA01000335.1 GCA_016875515.1 Deltaproteobacteria bacterium
CAGGTGCAGCGTCACGCGGACCCCCTTGTCCTCGCCCCCCTTGGGGCCGTTGGTGTCAACCAGGTGCACCTCCAGCCCGGTCGCCGGGTTGAGGACCAGGCGGCGCAGCGGCGCCACCAGCTGCTCCGCCACCCGCGCCTTCCACGCCCCGGACAGCGAGACGTGCACCCCCTTCAGCAGGACCTTCATGGCGTTCCCTCCTCCTTGGGACGGAAGGTGCACACGTTCCGGGAACGGGGGGAGGGCACGGGCCCTGACCAGGGAAGGGGTGCGGTTCGCCACGGCGGGAGAGGTGGAGGGCGCGCTGCGCGCAGACCACCTGCGGCGGGCGCTCGAGGCCTTCGCCGAGGAGGACGCGCAGGCGGCCGAGGCGGAGGCGGCGGCGCCTCAGGAGGCAGGGGCGAGCACCTCGAACAGGGCGTAGCCCTTCACCTTCCACTTCGTGTGCTTGCGCGCCGCGGCCACGAACTGCGCGACCGGCTCGTCCACCACCCGCCCCTTCACCTGGGAGGCGTGGCGGACGAAGGCCTTCTTCCCGTCCCGGAACAGCCACCCCACGTGGCTCACCCGGGTGGGGACGGTGTCCTTCGGCTCGCGCACCACCAGCAGCAAGGTGCCGGAGGGGGCGGTGGCCAGCCGCTTCACCGCCTGCGCGAGCGGGATGACGGTCAGGGGGAAGCTGCCGCGGGCCTGCCGCCCGGGGGCGAGCTGCAGCGAGCGGCCCACCTCAGAGTCCCAGTGGGCCGCGGTGAGTTCGTACGGCGCCTCCACTGCGTCCCGCCCGCCCACGCGCGCGGTGATGTCCCGGACGTAGCCGTGGCGGGCGTTGGACACCACCCAGTCGGCCTCCATGACGTGGTTGCGGAAGGCGTGGTCCGGGCCGGCCGGCCGGTCCCACCGGTAGCGGATGCGCTCGAGCACCGGCTGGGCGGAGGCCACGTCCCGGGCGAGCGAGAGCGCCATCACCTCCTCCGCGAAGGTGAGGCAGTCGGCCAGGTCCAGGCGGAAGAGCGGATCGGGGTCCGGGGCGCGGCCGGGCCCCTCGCCCAGCGGGGAAAAGCCGTAGGGCGTCCCGAGGAAGCCGTCCGAGACGCGGCGCAGCCGCTCGGCCAGCGGCTGGGCGGCCCAGCCGGCCAGGGCGGCGTCCAGCCCCGCCTCGCCCTCCGCCATCCAGCGGGAGGCAGGGGACGGCGCGGAGGGGGCCGCGGGCGTGGCGGCCAGCAGCAGGGCCAGCAGCGGGGAGATCATGGCAGGATGGGCTTGCTGCGCAGGATGCGCTTGCGGTCCTCGTCCGCCACCTTCAGCGCCTCCACGGCGTCCAGGAGCGGCCCGGCATCGGCCCCGCGCGCCTCGTGGGCCTGCACCACCAGCCACTCCAGCGCCTTGGCGTCCCCGGCCTGCGCCAGCACCCGCGCGGCAGGAGCAGCCAGGTTCATGTCCTGGACAGGCGCCTTCAGCAGCGGCGCGAGCAGCGGCCCCGCGGCCTTCAGCGGCGCCCCGTCCAGCAGCGTCACCCCGTCCCGCCGGTCGCAGCGGCTCTTTGAGTCCAGCTTCTCCCTTGCCACGGCCAGGCCGGACGGGGCCCCGAGCAGGCACAGGGCGCGCGCAGCGGCCATCCGGGTGGACTCGGGCGAATGGCCCAGGAGGCGCTCCAGCCGTCCCACCAGGCCCGGGAACGGGGCGGCCGCTGCGGCCACCAGCATGGCCTCGCGCACCTCCGGCTCGGCCTCCGCCTCTGCCGCCTCCAGCACCGCCTTGCCCGCGTCCGCGGGCTTCAGCCTCCCCAGCGCGCGGGCCGCCTCGCGCCGCACGCCGGAGGCCTTGTCCCGCAGCAGCAGCCGGAGCCCCACGTGGTCCAGCTTCGCGTGGCCAAAGCCCCGCGCCGCCGCCACCCGCAAGGACACGTCCGCGTCCGTCGCCAGCGCCAGCAGCGCCTCCTTGTGGGGCCGCTCGGCGAAGCGGGCGAACACCTCCGCCACGTTGCGGCGCACCCGCGCATCTGCCCCCAGCGCGTGGGGCGTGAGCGCGTCGCACGCCGTTCCGCCCGCCCCGAGGAATTCCAGGCAGGCCAGCGCCGCGGAGACGCTGCGCCCCTGGACGACGTCCATCACCGCCGCCCGCGCCTCCTGCAGGTCCTCCTTGGCGGCGGCGGTGGGCGGAAGGGCCGGCATCAGCAAGGCGGGAAGGTGATTCACGCGGCGTGCATCCTCGGCCAGACCGGGACGGTGGACAAGCGGCGCCGTCACCCCGTACGGTCCCGCGCCCGCCGCCATGCACCGCCTGCTCGCCGCGCTCCTGCTCTCCCCTGCCCTCCTGCTCGCCTCGGGGTGCGGCCCCGTGCAGACCACCGCCTGGATGATGGACGCCGAGGTGGCGCTCGCCTCCGCCCGCACCGCGGGGGCCGCGGACAAGGCCCCCTACGAGCTGACCTCGGCGGAGCTGTACCTTCACAAGGCCCGCGAGGAGCTGGGCTACGCCGAGTACGAGGTGGCGGTGGACTGTGCGCGCAAGGCCACCCGCCACGCACAGGAGGCCCGGGAGAAGGCCCTGAAGGCCGCGGCCACCGCCCCCGCGCCGGCGAAGGCGGCGCCGGGCAAGCCATGAGCAGGCGCGCGTGGGCAGGGCTGCTGCTGTGCGCCTCCGGCTGCGTCAGCGGGGCGCGGGTGCGCGCCGACGTGGAGGTGCTGCAGCAGGAGGTGGACCGCGCCCGCCGGGCGGGGGCCTACCGGTGCGCCCCCCGGGAGCTGGCCACCGCGGACGCCCATCTGGACTTCGCCACCGCGGAGCTGTCCGAGGGGGCCGCCGGCCGCGCCGCGGACCACGCGCACGAGGCCACGCTTGCGGTGCGCAAGGCGCTCGAGCTGTCTGCCGGGTGCCCCCCCGAGCAGGAGGCCCGCCCGGTGGTGGTGCGCGTGGAGGAGCTGGACGCGGACGGTGACGGCCTGCCGGACGTGTCCGACAAGTGCATCGACCAGCCGGAGGACAAGGACGGGTTCCAGGACGAGGACGGCTGCCCGGAGCTGGACAACGACTCGGACGGCGTCCCGGACGCCCAGGACCGCTGCCCGGGCCAGCTGGGCACCGTGGAGAACGGCGGCTGCCCCGAGGCGCGCCCCCAGGACCGGGACATGGACGCCATCCCGGACCTGCTGGACCGCTGCCTCGACCAGCCGGAGGACAGGGACGGCTTCCAGGACGAGGACGGCTGCCCGGAGCTGGACAACGACTCGGACGGGCTGCTGGACGCGGCAGACCGGTGCCCGGACGAGGCGGGGCCGCCCACGAGGCTCGGCTGCCCCGTGCTGGACAAGGACGCGGACGGCTTCGACGACCCGGTGGACGCCTGCCCGGACGAGCCCGAGGACAAGGACGGCTTCAAGGACGAGGACGGCTGCCCAGACCCGGACAACGACACGGACGGCATCCCGGACACCGCGGACGCCTGCCCCCTGCAGGCGGGCCCCGCCGAGGAGCAGGGCTGCCCCCGCAAGTACGCGCTGGTGGAGGTGAAGAAGGATCGGATCGAGATCAAGCAGCAGATCCGCTTCGCCACCGGCTCCGCCCGCATCACCGGCAAGGAGAGCTTCGACATCCTGGACCAGGTGGCCCAGGCGCTGAAGGACAACCCCTTCATCAAGCGCATCCGCGTGGAGGGCCACACCGACGCGCAGGGCAACGACGTGGCCAACCTGAAGCTGAGCCAGTCCCGGGCAGACAGCGTGGTGGCGGAGCTGCTGCGCCGGGGCGTGGACCCGGGCCGCCTGCAGTCGGTGGGCTTCGGCGAGACGCGCCCCGTGGCGCCCAACAGCACGGGGGCCGGGCGCGCCCTCAACCGGCGCACCGAGTTCAACATCGTGGACCCGGCGCCGGAGGGCCCCGCACAGCCGTAGGCGGCCCTCCCGCTTCAGACCCCCAGGTCCACCCCGTCCCACGCCACGCCCGGGGACAGCACCCACTCCAGCGCCCGCCGCCGCTCTACCACGCGGTCCGGGTGGAAGCGCGCCTCGGGGAAGGGCTCTCCCAACACCAGCGCATCCACCACCGCCCAGTGCAGCCGGAAGGCCAGGTCCGCCGCCTCCGCGAGCGCCTCCGTCGGGCGCAACGCCACCCCGTCCGGCCCCGCCCACGCCTGCCCTGCCGCGCGCGGCGAGGGCCACGGTGGCACGGGCCGCCCGGCCCACGCCTCCCAGTCCAGTGCGGGGGCGCGC
>VGRA01000336.1 GCA_016875515.1 Deltaproteobacteria bacterium
GGCACGGGCCGTCCGCGGTGAGGGACGGGGGCCAGCTGGAGCTCACCGTGGAACTTCGCGGAGGCGACGCCTGCCTTGAGGTGGCTGCGGAGCCCTGCCGGGAAGCGGTGGGCCCGGTGCTGCCGGCGTTCGAGGCGGCCGCGCGCAGGCTGGGCGGGGACGCCGGGCGGGACGCCGGGCGCACCTGGCTGCGGCTGCCGGCTGGGAGGGGGGCGTGAGCGGGGCGCGGGTCCTTGTGGTGGACGACGAGGCGGCGGCGCGCGAGGCGGTGGTGGCGCTGCTCGAGAGCTGGGGCCACCGGGCGGAGGGCTTGGGGGACGGGAATGCCGCGCTGCACCGCGCGTCCGAGAGCCGGCCGGACCGGTGCTGACGGACCTGACCATGCCGGGAGTGGACGGGCTGCTGCTCTTGCGCGGGCTGCGGGACGCGCAGCCGGACACTCCGGTGATCCTCCTGACCGGGCGGGGGAGCATCCCGCTGCTCGTCCAGCACTTCGTGGAGAAGTTCTCCCGGGAGACCGGCCGGCCGGGGCTGGGGGTGCAGCCGTCCACGCTGCAGCTGCTGCGCGCCCACGAGTGGCCCGGCAACAGCCGGGAGCTGCGCAACGCGCTCGAGCGGGCGGTGATCCCGTGCGATGGAGAGTTCCTGCTGTCCGTGCACCTGCCCCCGGAGCTGCAGGTGGGACAGGCCGGGGGGGGCGAAGCTCCTCAAGGTTCCGCACGGGCTGACGTTGGACGCCGTGGAAAAGGCCTACATCCTGGGCTCGCTCGCTCGGCTGGGGAACAACAAGGCGCGCACGGCGGAGGCACTGGGGGTGAGCGAGAAGACGCTCTACAACACGCTGCACCGGTGTGCGGCGGAGGCCCGGGACGCGGCCGCGCAGCCGGTCCCGGCCGAGGCGGTTGCCCGGCCTCCGTCCGTGCCGCAGCCTCCGTGAAACCCCGCGCAACGGCTTGACTTTTGACCTCATGGCGAGGGAGTCTCCGCCTCGTCAAAAAGGCGAATACCTCCATGAGCGACGTCCAGATCCTCCACCTCTTCGGCGGCAAGGGCGGCAGCGGGAAGACCACGCTGGCGCTGGCCCAGGCCCTGAACCTGGCCGACAGGTTCCCGAAGGATCGCGTGCTGCTGGTGACCCAGGACGGCTCCGGCGGGCTCTCGGACGTACTCAAGAAGAAGCTGACGGGAAAGCCCACCAAGCTCCAGGCGGGCAAGGGGGCGGGCGGGCTGTTCGCAGCCGTGTTCGATCCCAGGGTGTCCGCGGAGCCTTTCCTCAAGGGATACCGGGCGGCGCTGCTCGCGGCGGCCCAGAAGGGGACCTGGCTTTCGGAAGAGGACGCGAGGAAGGTGCTCGAGCCGTCCCTGATGGGGCTCGAGGAGCTGTGCGGGCTGCTGTACGTCACCGAGGCGCTGGAGGCCGAGGGCAAGGCGAAGGCCTGGGACCGGGTGGTGGTGGACCTGTCTGCCACGCCCCACGCGGTGCGTCTGCTGGAGCTGCCGGCGCAGGTGAAGCGGACCATGGCGCTGGCGCGCGCGCAGACGGTGCGCCGCAAGGACGCGGTGGTGGCCTCCGCGGCCCTGGACGAGATAGCCGCCCGGATGGACCGGCTGCTCGCGCTGCTCAAGGACCCGGCGAAGACGGCGTTCCACCTGGCCGCGCTCGCAGAGCCGGTGCCGGAGGCGCAGACCTTCCGGTCCCTGTTGCCCCAGCTCAAGGACAGGGGCGTGCCGCTCGCGTCCGTCATCACCACGCAGGTGGAGGAGCGGGCGGGGTGCACGGTGTGCCTCGGCCGCCGCGGGCTGCAGGCGCCCCACGTGCGCAAGTACCAGTGCATTGATCGCGCGGTGCCGGTGGCGCTGCTCGGCCGGCGCGAGGCCCCCGTGCGCGGGCAGGACGGGGTCAAGAAGCTGGCGAAGGAGTGGGCCGCCGGCAAGGAGAGTCGGGCGCTGGAGTTCTCCACTGCCGAGGGGCCGCCGGCGCTGGTCCGCGCCCCCTCCATGCCGCCCATCTCAGCGCCGCCGCTGCCGCCCACGCGGCTCATCTTCTTCGTGGGGCAGGGCGGGGTGGGCAAGAGCTCCTGCGCCGCGGCCGCCGCGGTGACGCTGACGGAGAAGGAAGGGCCGGTGCTGCTCATCAGCACGGACCCTTCCCACTCCTTGTCGGACGTGCTGCAGAGCCGGCTGACGGACACCGAGACGCAGGTCAAGGGCACCAAGGGGCTGTACGCCCGGGAGCTGGACACCGCGGGGTGGTTCGCCGCGCTGAAGAAGCGGGTGCGGGAGAAGAGCGAGAAGGTCTTCGAGCCCTCGGGCAAGAACCCGGAGGTCAGCTATGACCGCGAGCTGCTCCGCAACCTGATCGACGTGGCCCCTGCCGCGCTCGACGAGCTGCCGGCGCTGTCTGCCCTGGCCGAGGCGCTGCTGCAGGAGCGCTTCAAGCGGATCGTCGTGGACCCCACGCCCACCCTGGACGGCATGCGTCTGCTGGAGCTGCCCGCCCTGGCGCGCACCTGGCTGACGCAGGTGACCGCGGTGCTCACGAAGCACCGGGTGCGCGGCTTCGGGGACCTGATCGAGGAGCTGCAGGTGCTGCTCAAGCACGTGGCCCGCTTCGAGCAGGCGCTGGCCACGCCGGCCGAGAGCCGGTTCGTGGTGGTGACGCGTGGGGACGAGCTGTCCCAGGTGCGCACCGAGCGGCTGGTGGAGATCTTAAAGGAGCGGAAGCTGGCGGTGGAGCGCGTGCTGGTGAACCGCGTCCTGCCCAAGGCAGACTGCCCCCGCTGCGAGGCGCGGCGGAAGAACGAGCTCAACGTGGCGAAGGCGCTGGAGAAGAAGGTGGGCGTGCACGTCACCGTGGCGCCGGCGCTCGGCCGGCACCCCGCGGGGCTGCGCGAGCTGAAGGCCTTCCGGACCAGCTGGTACGCCCTGACCGCCCCTGCACCCGCGAAGACGCGCGCCGCCTAGAAAGCCATGGCCAACGGGATGTCGTACGCGCTGGAGTTCGAGCGGCCGCTGCTGGACCTGGAGCAGAAGATCTCCGAGCTGAAGGGGCTGTCCACCTCCAGCGGCTCAGACTTCACCGCGGAGATTGCGCGGCTGGAGAAGAAGGCGAAGAAGCTGCAGGGGGAGATATTCAGCGACCTGTCGCGCTGGCAGGTGGTGCAGCTCTCCCGCCACAACGCCCGGCCGTACTTCCTGGACTACGTGGGGCTGCTCTTCACGGACTTCCTGGAGCTGTGCGGGGATCGCCACTTCGGGGAGGATCCCTCCATCGTAGGGGGCTTCGCGCGGTTTGACGGCCAGTCGGTGCTGGTGATGGGTCACCAGAAGGGGCGCAACACCAAGGAGAACATGGCGCGCAACTTCGGGATGCCCCGCCCGGAGGGATACCGCAAGGCGCGCCGGCTGATGGAGCTGGCGGAGCGGTTTGGCCTTCCCATCCTCACCTTCGTGGACACGCCGGGGGCCTACCCCGGGTTGGGGGCCGAGGAGCGCGGGCAGGCGGAGGCCATTGCCGTCAACCTGGAGGTGATGAGCCGGCTGCGGGTGCCGGTCATCTCCACCGTGGTGGGCGAGGGCGGCTCCGGCGGCGCGCTGGCCATTGGCGTGGGCAACCGGGTGCTGATGCTGGAGAACAGCATCTACTCCGTGATCTCGCCGGAGGGCTGCGCCTCCATCCTCTACCGGGACGCCACCAAGAGCGACAAGGCGGCGGACGCGCTGAAGCTGACCGCAAAGGACCTCTTGGGGATGAAGGTGATCGACGAGGTCATCCCCGAGCCGCCGGGCGGTGCCCACCGGGATCCGGTGAAGACGGCAGAGGCGCTCGGCCGTGCGCTGCGCAAGCACCTCTTCGCGCTGCGCTCCCTCTCGGGGGATGACCTGGTGGAAGACCGGTACCGGAAGTTCCGTGCGCTCGGCGTCTTCACGGATTCATGAGGCGCGCGCCCGTGGGACGTCCCCTCATCGTCGCCATTGATGGACCGGCCGGGGCCGGCAAGTCCACTGTGTCGCGGCTGCTCGCGCGGCGGCTGGGGCTGTCGCTCGTGGACACGGGGGCCATCTACCGCTGCGTGGCGCTGGCGGCGGGGCGGGCTGCCATCCCGCCGGAGGACGACGCGGCGCTCGGGGACCTGCTGCCGCGACTGAAGATCTCCTTCAAGGTGGTGGGCGAGGAGAACCGCGTCTACCTGGACGGCGAGGAC
>VGRA01000337.1 GCA_016875515.1 Deltaproteobacteria bacterium
TGCCCCCCCCCGCGGCTCGGTCACTTCCGCGTTCGCTTCCTGGATGTCTGCGCATCCACGCTCGCGGCCGCCTCCTCGCCGAACACCCGCGCGACGGCTGCAAGGAAGTTCAACCGGTGGAGTTCGAGGCTTCCCATCACCTGGCTGGTCGTCTCCCGGTAGCGCTCGAGCAGTGTGTCCACGTTGAGCGGTGCCGCACGGTGGATGTCCTCGACGGCGTCGAGGTCATGCGCCTCCCCTCGGGCGACCTTCAGCAGGACCAGGTCGTGGGCTTCGGGCACGAGGACCCGCAGCCTGGCGAGACCCGGGAGGTCGAGCGGTATCAACCGGTCTTCGAACGACCAGGGCGGCTCGGCGATGGCTGCCTTCTGGACGGGGACGGGCGCAGGCGAGTCGCTCCGGGCCTTCGCCACGGCGTCCCAGAACGCGGCAGGGCGGACGGACCACAGGTCCAGGTCCGTCGTCGCGTGAGAGCCTTTGTAGTGCAGGGTGAGCGCCCCTCCGCCAATGAGGACGACCTCGCACGCAGTCGCCAGGTGCCTGTCGATGCACCTGAGGAAATCCGCGCATTCCTGGGTCGTGTACCTACGCACCGTGCTTCTCGAGCAGCCCCTTGAAGGAGTCGAGGGACAGATTCGTGAGGAACCCCCAGCGGCGGGCCACTGCGGGAGAACGCCTCCGGGCGAGCTCCTCTTCGTAGTGGCTCTTCACCTGGGGAAAAAACCGCAGCGCCGTCCGCCTGCGGTCACGAAGCGGCTCAGCAAGGTCCCGCAACGACCTGTCTCCCGTCACCTCGGCCGTCAGCTCGCAGAGGAACCCCAACTCGGACTTAAGCTTGCGCCGCCGAGCGTCCTGACGAAGGGCCGTCCAATCCAGCGCGGCCCCGTGACGGGCGAGCACCAACGGAAGAACCCGCAGCACTGTCCCGTCGTGCCGTGCCTCTTCCAGCCCAAGCAGGAGCGCCTCCTCCAACGGGTGGTGCTTCCGTGGGCGCACGCCTGCCAATGGCGCACCCCAGGCAGCGAGAGACTCCCGGACCCTTCGTGCTTCACCTCCATTGGGTACCGCCGTCCCGGGTGATTGCAGGAGCGCCCGGAGGTGTGACGCTGCTGGGTGCTCCAGGTCAGCGCGCACGACATCTGCTCCCCCGACGGACTCCACGCTGACCAACCCGGTGGGAAGGAGGTGCCGCACCTCGTTCCCCACGGAGCGGGGGGTCACGCCGGAACGACGTGCCAACTCGCTGACGGACGCAGAGAGCCCTCGTACGAACAGGAGCTCCAGCACCGCGGAGCGGGTGGCGGACTGGAAGAGCACGGGCGCCAACGAACCGGACATGACCTTCAAACTAGGAGATAAAGTCCCAAGTGGCAAGGTGCGGGGCAGCGCCCCGGCGGGCCAGGCTGCCAACTCGGTGGGCGTCATGGCTTCCTCCTCGCGCCGCGTGCCCGTCGGCGCACGCGGTACTCGGCCAGCACCGTGATGGGCAATGCGGATGCCAAGTGGCAAGAAGTACAAGAAGTGCCACGGGACGGGGGAGGCGGGCTGAACCACGGCTTGACGGGACAGCGCAGTCGGTCCAGGGTTCTATCGGATAAACCGATAGTTCCTCATGCTGCCTCGTCCTACCATCGAAGCCTTTGACCGCCACCTTGCCGGGCTGGGGCTGCGCCTCGAGGCAATCGTCGTGGGCGGCTCGGCGCTGGCTCTCCTGGACGTCATCACACGCGAGACCCGTGACTTCGGCATCCTGGCGCCGGCCCTGAATGTCGAACTGCAGGCGGCTGCAAGGTCCTTTGCTGCCCTTCAGCGGGGCGCAGGCGTCGCCATCGGGGACGACTGGCTGAACAACGGCCCCATGCAGTTGGGGGACGTGCTCCCACCCGGCTGGAGACTCCGTGTCCGGCTCGCCTACGCCGGGGCCGCCGTTCGCCTGGATACTCTCGGGCAGGCAGACCTGCTGAAGACCAAGCTCTTCGCCCTGTGCGACCGGGGTACCGACCTGGCCGATTGCCTGGCCTTGGCTCCGACGGCAGCCGAACTGCTCGAGGCGCTCCCCTCAGTGGCCTGGCAGGACGCCAACCCGGATTGGCCCGCCCACGTCGCGGCCACCCTCGCGGACCTGCAGCGGAGGCTCGGTCATGGCCGCTAAACGCCCTCGCGGGAAAGCGCCGAGTCCAACGAGCGAAGCGCTGACGGCCCGGATGGTGGGCATCGGGATGAACTTCGCCGCTCAGGGAGAACCCGACGCCGACATCGAAGGCACGCTTGTCCACGCATCGGAGGTCGGGATGGAGGAACACGACCTCCGTGTCCTCTCGGTGCTCGCGACCTGGTTCGGCGTGCACCACGCCCACGTGAACGCAGACCGGCTCGTCCGCCTGGTCAAGGCGCATGACTCGGCCCGGGTTCGTGCATGGTGGTCGGCGCTCGCCACGTGGCAGGCGAGGGACCGTCGCTTCGCGCGGCTCGTCGCGGGCCACCGGGGGGCTGCACTGGACCTCTTGCCGGTGGGCACGGCCTTCCAACTCGGGCGGCGTGGAGAGGACGAGCGCTTCCGCGGCTCGGCGCTCCGGGTGCCCAGGGGGACGCTCCGCGACCGGGCTGACGACGTGCTCTCGCCGGAAGAGCTCGTGCGCCTTCATGCCGGCTACCGCAACCGTGTCCTCATGGGGCCGTCCTGGCGTGCCGACGTGTGGACCGCACTGGAGAAGGCCCCGGATGTCAGCGTGTCCGAGATTGCGCGGAGGGTGTCCTGCTCCTTCGCAACCGCCTGGGAGGCGGCGCAGGACTTCAAGCTTCTTCACCGCACGCAGCGGACGGCGAGCCCCAGCGCGTGACGGCTCTCTTCACCCGCAACGGCGCCTGGGGCGGACGCGGTACTCGGCCCGCGCCGTGATGGGCAGGGCGGATGACACGTGGCAAGAAGTACAAGACGTGCCACGGGACGGGGGAGGCGGGCTGGGGAGGCACGCCTCCCGAACTGGCGCCCGGTGGACTGCGAGCTCGAGCGGGCCTTTTCGCCTCGTTGGGCGTAGGCTTCTGCAGTGCTTCGTTTCGTGCCCAGCGAGCTTCGTGCGTTCCGGGACCGTGACTGGTCTCTGCCCAGGCGCCTCCAGGACGAGGCGCACCGCCGGCTCGCCGAGCGGGGCGAATGGGCCGCGCTGCTTGCCGTGATGGACCGGCTGCACGTTGACTCAGGCCTCTTGCCGAAGGACGGCCATGGCGCCCCGGAAACCCAGGACATCGAAGCGCACGTCGAGCTCCGGCGTCGTCTCTCCGCCTTCGCCCGGGCCCAGGGTGTCGCTGGCTCTGGAGGCGGTGGCCAGGGCGGCGAAGCGGTTGAAGGTGCCGTGGTACCTGTTCGGCGCGCAAGCCGTCGCGCTGTACGGCGTGCCGCGAACCACCGCCGACGTTGACGTCACCCTCCTCTGGACGTCGGAGGTAGGGGCCGTTCTCGAGGCACTCCGGCGGTCTGGGATTGAAACCCTGGTCGAGGACATGGCCTTCATCGAGCGCGCGCGGGTCATCCCAGCGCATCACCCTGCGTCCGGATGGAGGGTCGACATCGTGCTCGGTGGGGCCGGGCTCGAGCAGCAGATTGCTGCCGAGGCCGTGGAGATGAGGGTTGAGAAGCTGAAGGTCCCGGTGCTGCGCCTCGAGCACCTGCTCGTGCTCAAGGTGCTCGCGCAGCGGCCACAGGACCTGGCGGATGTTGCACGGTTGCTCGAGATCCGCGGGGACGTGGTTCGCTTCGACGAAGTCATGGAGTTGCTCTCGGCGCTCGAAGCGGGGCTGGGGGAGTCAGGACTGCTCGACACGTTCGAGCGGGTCCGCACGTCGATTCCCCGGCGGTAGCGAGGAAGGAACTTCCATCTCCGCGCTGCGCGCGCGGGAAACCCCGACCGCCTTCACGGGCTCCTTGCGCTCGAGGTCCGTCGGCGCAAGCGGCACCCGGCGCCCCCCCCCAGTGCTGCTCCGGTGTCCCGCCGCCGCCCCCGGCGTCTGGCGCGTGCATCCGGGCCTGCCCGGCGCCGGGCAGAACGCCTCCGCAGGCGCACACGCGCGCGCGCGCCACACGCGCCGGCTCGCGGGGACCATGGACTACTCGTTCACCACGGCGAGGACCATCTCGGCCAGGCGCTGGTGGCCTTCCGTCGTGGGATGGAAGCACGAGGCG
>VGRA01000338.1 GCA_016875515.1 Deltaproteobacteria bacterium
GGCTTCGGGCTGGAGCTCTCGGCCGGGGACGTGGAGGGGCGGACGGACCTGCGCGCCCTGCCGCTGGTGACGGTGGACGGCGAGGACGCGCGCGACTTCGACGACGCCATCTACGTGGAGGCGCAAGGGCGGGACTTCCGCCTGGTGGTGGCCGTTGCAGACGTGTCCCACTACGTCCGCGAGCGCACGCCGCTGGACGCCGAGGCCCTGCGCCGCGCCACCAGCGTGTACCTGCCGGACCGCGTGCTCCCCATGCTGCCGGAGCGCCTGTCCAACGGCATCTGCTCCCTGCGCCCGGACGGTGACCGGCTGTGCATGGTGGCAGACATGGTGATGGACGGGACCGGCCGCCCGCTGCGAGCGGAACTCTACCCGGCGGTGATGCGGAGCCACGCACGCTGTACCTACAACGAGCTCCAGGCGGTGCTGGACGGCAAGGACGTCCCACACCGCAACGCGTTCAAGCCCCACTTCGAGCGGATGGCGGCGCTGGCCCGGGTGCTGCGGAAGATGCGCGAGGTGCGCGGCGCCATCGACTTCGATCTCCCCGAGGTGAAGGTGCAGCTGGACGCCTCCGGCATGCCGGAGAAGATGGTCCAGCGCGAGCGGATGGAGGCGCACCGCGTCGTCGAGGAGTGCATGCTCGCAGCGAACGAGGCGGTGGCGCGCTACTTCCAGGAGAAGCAGCTGCCGTCCGTGTACCGGTTCCACGGTGCGCCGGACGAGGAGAAGCTGGCGGCCTTCTCGGTGCTGGCGGCGGCGCACGGCTTCCAGATGGACCCGGCCACTGTGCAGTCCGGGGAGCTCAACCGCTTCGTCCAGGGCCTGGCCGGCCACCCGGAGCAGCGGGCGCTCAACCAGCTGCTGCTCCGCTCCATGATGCAGGCGGTCTACTCCGCCTACGAGGTGGGGCACTACGGGCTCGCGGCGGAGCACTACCTGCACTTCACCTCGCCCATCCGGCGCTACCCGGACCTGCTGGTGCACCGGCTGCTCAAGGCGCACTGGGCAGCGGGAAAGCGCCGGATGTCCACGCAGGCACGCGAGGCCGAGGAGGGGCGGCTGGACGCCATGGCCGCGCAGTCCTCCGAGCGGGAGCGCGCCGCCATGCAGGTGGAGCGGGACGTGGTGTCCTTCTACGCGGCGCTGCTGATGAAGGACCGGGTGGGCGAGGCGTTCGCCGCCACGGTGTCCGGCCTGAGCGAGCGCGGCTTCTTCGTGCAGCTGGACGTGGAGCTGGTGGAGGGAATGGTCAAGGCCGAGGCGCTTGGTCCCATGGCGAAGCTGGACCCCGCCGTGCACGCGCTCGTCTTCCCCAACGGCCGGAAGGTGCGGGTGGGACAGAAGCTGCAGGTGCGCCTGGCCTCGGTGAACACCGTGCGCCGGCAGCTTGACTTCGAGCCCGTGGCGTTCGAGGGCGAGGCCGCGCTGGAGCGTCCGCCCGAGCGGGGCTGGGCGCGGGGCAGCAGCAGGGGCGATAGGCGGGGCGCAGGTGCGCAGCCCCGCACGGGGCGCCCGGGGCGTCCGCAGGACGGGGAGCGGGCCGCTCCTCGGAAGGAAGGTGGCCGGCCGGACGCGTCTCGCCGGACGCCGGCGGCGCAGGGCAAGCAGCGGGGCAGCCGGCACGGGACGCACGAACCGGCGCGGTCGAAGTACGGGCGCCCCTCCGGGCCTCAACCGGAGCGCCAGCAGAACCCTGCCGGTCGCCCGGTGGAGCCGCCGGTGGAGCGGATCGTGGCGCCGGGCCGGCACCGCAAACCCTGGGAGCGGGAGGATCTGCAGGAGCGGGAGAAAGCGGCGCCAGCCGAGCCCAGGACGGACTCGCCGCACCCCGGCTTTGACCGGCTGCGCGCGTTGGCCGCCAAGCAGGGTCAGGGGGCCCGCACGGAGCGCAGCGGCCGTGGTGGCCCGCGCGGTGGTGGAAAGCCGGGCACCGGCGGCCGGAACCGGCGCTGACGTCCCGCACGGGTTACCCGCGCACGGAGACCACGGTGACGGCGTCACCGCCCTCGTGGCGGTCACCCGGGCGGAACATCCGGACGTAGGGCGATCTGTCCAGGTGCTCGCGCAGCATGGACTTGAGCGTGCCCGTGCCGTGGCCGTGCAGGATGACGGCGCTGTCCTCGCCCCGGCGCAGGGCCGCGTCCAGCGCCTGGTCCACCTGGCGGAGGGCCTCGTCGGTGCGCATGCCCCGCACGTCCACGCGCGTGGCGGAGGCCTCCAGGGGCCTGGCCGCGGCCGCGTCGGCGCGCCTCTCCTTCTCCTGCCTGGAAGGGCCTCCCGGGAAGGCGGCGGGCCGCTTGGCGCCGCGGGCCGGCGCCAGCTCGGCGAGGCTGGCGCGCAGCTTCAGGGCGCCCGCGGCCACCACGGCCTCGCCCTCGTGCACTTCGAGGATCTCCACGTCCCGGTCCAGCCCCACGTGGCGCACCGCGGCGCCCACCCGGAGCGAGAACGACGGCCCCGTGGGTGCCGCTGCAATTTCCTTTTGCGCGGTGGCTGCCCGTGCCCGGGCCTGGTGGTCTGCCAGCTGCGCAGCCACCGCCTTGCGGGCCTGCTCCACCTCCGCCAGCGCGGGCTTGTTGCGCAAGGAGGAGACGAGCTGGCGCAGTTCGTAGGCCGCCAGCTCCGCCTCCGCGGCCAGTTGCTCGTGCAGCTTGGCCTCCTCCTCCTGCCGGAGCCGTTCCAGCTCCGCGCGCTCGGACTTCAGCTGTTGGCGGAGCGACTCGGCCTCCCGGCGCGCAGCCGCCGCGGCCTGGAGTTCCTCGGCGAGCTTGCAACGCTCCTCCTCCGTGGCACGCAGGGCTTTGGAGAGCGGACCTGACGCCTGCTCGGCCAGGGCTCGGGCGCGCTCCACGACGGAGGCCGGCAGCCCCATCCGGGAGGCGATCTCAAGGGCCGAAGAGGCGCCCGCCACCCCCAGCTGCAGTCGGTAGGTGGGCTGCATCTTCGCGGCGTCGAACCCCACGCGGGCGTTGAGGAACCGCGCGTCCATGTGGGCCAGCGCCTTGAGCTCTTCCAGGTGCGTGGTGACCAGCACGGTGGACCCGCGGCCGATCAGGTCCTCGAGCACCGCGATGGCCAGCGCCGCGCCCTCGCGGGGATCGGTGTCCGCGGCGATCTCGTCAATGAGCACCAGCGACCCGGTGCCCGCGGACTCGCCGATCTTGCGCAGCTCGACCAGGTGCGCGCTGAACGTGGAGAGATCCTGGTGGATGTCCTGCGCGTCCCCCACGGTGGAGTGCACGCCCCGGTAGAGCGGCATTTGTGAGCCCTCGCCCGCGGGGATGGGGAGGCCGGCGCGCAGCATCAGGGCGCACAGCCCCACGCCGGTCAGGGTGACCGTCTTACCGCCGGCGTTGGGGCCGGAGATCACCAGCGCGCGGACGTCCCCGCCGAGCCGCACGTCGTTGCCCACCACGTCCTTGCCCCGCAGCACGAGGAGCGGGTGGCGCAGGAGCGAGAGTGACAGCTCGCCGTCCCCAGGCTGGACCGCCGGCGGGTGGGCGCGCAGGTCCGCCGACAGCCGGGCCGCAGCCTCCAGCTCGTCCAACTCCGCCGCGGCGGCCACGCCCTCGAGGATGCGCTCCACCTGCTTGCCCACCTCGTTGGTGAGCTCCTGAAGAATCCGCCGCTCCTCCTCCAGCACGAGCGACTGTGCGATGGCGAGATCATTGCCCAGCCCAATCAGCGCCTCCGGCTCCACGAACAGCGTCTGGCCCGTCTGGCTGGCGTTGTGGACGATGCCGGGCACCTGGGCACGCTCGGAGGCGCGCACCGGCACCACGTACCGCTCGTTGCGGATGGAGTAGTAGTGCTCGCGCAGGTTGACGGTGAACGTCTCGTCGTGGAGCAGGCCGTCCAGCCGCTCCTTGATCCGCCGGTGCAGCCCGCGCACCCGGTCCCGGCAATCGCGGAGCTCCGGGCTGGCGTGGTCTGCCAGGCTTCCCTCCCCGTCGAAGCAGGCGTCGACGCGGGAGGAGAGCTGGGGCAGCAGGGGCAGGCGGCGCCCAACCACCGCCAGCGCGGGGACCAGCAGCTCGCGCTCTTCCAGTTGCTCGCGCGTCCGCTGGAACGCTCGCAGGGACGCGGAGACCTGAAGGAGTTCCTTCGGCTCCAGGAGCGCCCGCCGCTCGGCGCGGACCAGCGCGGGACGGATGTCCTGCAGCGCGCCGA
>VGRA01000339.1 GCA_016875515.1 Deltaproteobacteria bacterium
TGTGCTGGGGCATCTTCGGCTCCACCGGCCAGGCCGCCGGCCTGGGCATGTGCGTGGGTGACTGCCGCACCGCCCTCAACGCCCCGGCCAACGGCGGCGACCCGTGCAACACGGCCCAGGGCTTCGCGTGCAGGACCACAGGCGACAGCACGGGCTTCTGCTGCCGCACCGCCGCGGACGGCGGCACGGAGTGCTACGGCGTCCTGTAGTCCCGTCCTCCGCCCGGGCTGGGGATCTCCCCGGTCCGGGTGGAACGCCTCAGAAGTGGTACGGGAAGCGCGTCCAATCCGGGGCGCGCTTCTCCAGGAAGCTGTCCCGCCCCTCCTGCGCCTCGTCCGTCATGTAGGCGAGCCGGGTGGCCTCGCCTGCAAATACCTGCTGGCCCACCAGCCCGTCGTCCAGGGCGTTGAAGGCGAACTTCAACATCCGCTGCGCGGTGGGGCTCTTGCCGCACACTTTCCGTGCCCAGGCCAGCCCCACCTTCTCCAGCTCCGCGTGCGGCACCACCGCGTTCACCATGCCCATGCGGTGTGCGTCCTCGGCGGAGTAATCGTCCCCGAGGAAGAAGATTTCCCGGGCGAACTTCTGCCCCACCTGCCGCGCCAGGTAGGCGGAGCCGAACCCGCCGTCGAAGCTGGCCACGTCCGCGTCCGTCTGCTTGAAGCGGGCGTGCTCCTTCGAGGCGAGCGTGAGGTCGCACACCACGTGCAGGCTGTGGCCGCCGCCGGCCGCCCACCCGGGCACCAGGCAGATGACCACCTTGGGCATGAAGCGGATGAGCCGCTGCACCTCCAGGATGTGCAGCCGCCCCACCCGCGAGGCGTCAATGCCGGCCGCGGCCTCGCTCTCCGAGTACTTGTACCCGTCCTTGCCCCGGATGCGCTGGTCCCCGCCGGAGCAGAAGGCCCAGCCGCCGTCCTTGGGCGACGGGCCGTTGCCGGTCAGCAGCACGCAGCCCACGTCCGGGCTCATCCGCGCGTGGTCCAGCGCCCGGTACAGTTCGTCCACCGTGGCCGGGCGGAAGGCGTTGCGCACCTCGGGGCGGTTGAACGCAATGCGCACGGCGCCCGTGTCCACCGCGCGGTGGTAGGTGATGTCCTTGAAGTCGAAGCCGGGGACCGGCTTCCAGGCGGAAGCGTCGAAAATCTCGGAGACCATGGGCATGCGCGTATGCCACGCGCGGACGGGTCAGCGGTAGATGTCCCCCGGGGTGGCCCACCTCGACCACGACGGCGAGCAGCGCCCGGTCCCGGACGTCGTACACCACCCGCACATCGGCCACCCGGACCCGGAACAGCCCCGCCAGCTCGCCCTGGAGTGCCTTCGCGCCCGGCGGGCGGGGGTCCACCGCGAGCCCGTCGATGCGCTGCACCACCCGGCGATGCACCTGCCCGTCCAGGCGTTCGAGCGCCCGCAACGCCTGCTTCTCGATGCGGACTTCGTACGGGCGGCCCACCTACTTCCCCGGCTTGCGGACGAGTCCCTTCCTCGCCTCGCTCCACGGGATACCCCGGTTGCGGGCCTTCGCCATCCGCTCAAGCAGGGCGGCGGCGCGGGCATCTGCCGCGTCATCCAGCGCCTCCCCGTGGCGCTTGATGAGGGTCCGGCGCTTGCCGACGGCAGCCCGCTTGAGGACCTCGGCCGCACGGTCCCGGAACTGCGTCGCGGTGACCTCGTGCAGCGCGTCGCTGTCGGATGCCAGGGTGCACCTCCCATCCGCCATTTTCGACGTTCTGGTTGAAACGTTCAAAGTGCGTCAACAGACTGGGCCATGCGCCTGCCTGATCACCTCGCCGACCGGACCTGGCCCGCGGCACTGCCCATGCCCCGGCCGGGCGGCGCCTACGTCGTCTACTGGATGCGCACCGCCGTCCGCGCGCGGGAGAACCCCGCGCTGGACGTGGCGCTGCTGGCGGCGGAGGCGCTCGGGATGCCCGCGTTCGTCTACCACGCGCTGGACGAGCGCTACCCGTACGCCTCGGACCGGCACCACGCCTTCATCCTGGAGGGCGCCCGGGACGTGCAGGCGCAGTGCGCGGCGCGCGGCATCGGCTACGCGTTCCACCTGGCCCGCCCCGGCCACCGCGGTCCACACCTGGTGACGCTCGCCGCCCGTGCCGCGCTCGTCGTCACGGAGGACTTCCCTTGGAAGCCCATGGAGGCGTGGGCGGACGAGGTGCAGCGGCGGTCCGGAACGCCCGTGTGGCGGGTGGACACCGCGTGCGTCGTCCCCTTCCGCAGCGTGGGGCGCGCGCATGACCGCGCGTTCGCCTTCCGGGACGCCACGAAGCAGGCGTGGGAGGCGCGCGTGCAGCGGCCCTGGGAGGACGTCTCCCCGGCGGGCCCCGCCTTCCTGCCGGAGCTGCCGTTCGAGCCCGTGGACCTGTCCTCCGCGGACTTGCCCGCGCTCGTGGCGGAGTGCCAGGTGGACCACTCGGTGGGGCCGGTGCCGCACACGCCCGGCGGCACGGCTGCGGGGCTGGCCCGGTGGGGAGAGTTCCTCGCGAACGGGCTCGGCCAGTACGCGGAGCACCGCACCAGCCCGCTGCGCCCCGCGGGCGCGAGCCGGATGTCCGCCTACCTCCACTACGGGATGGTCTCCCCGCTGCAGGTGGCGCGCGAGGCGGCCGCCCACCGCACGGAGGGCTCCGCCAAGTTCCTGGACGAGCTGCACGTCTGGCGCGAGGTGCCGTGGAGCTTCTGCGCGTTCCGCCCGGACCACGAGGCCCTCTCGTGCCTCCCCCCGTGGGCGCAGGCCACGCTCGCCGCCCACGCCGCGGACGCGCGCCCGGCCCGGCTCACCTGGGAGCAGCTGGCCCGCGGCAAGAGCGGCGAGCCGTTCTGGGACGCCATGCAGGCCTCGCTCGTCGTCCACGGCGAGCTGCACAACCAGGTGCGGATGACGTGGGGCAAGGCGCTGCTCCAGTGGACGCCGGACGCGGCAGGGGCCCTGCGCCTGCTCATTGACCTCAACCACCGCTACGCGCTCGACGGGCGGGATCCCGCCAGCTACGGCGGCATCCTCTGGTGCCTCGGCCTGTTCGACCGGCCGCACCTCCCCGAGCAACCCATCACCGGCAGCGTCCGCCCGCGCCCGTTGGACGTCTTTGCGCAGCGGTTCGACCTGGCCGAGTACACCCGCCGCGTGCGCCGGCCTGCCCGGGGCATGGTGGAGTCCGTGGCGGTGGTGGGGGCGGGCATGGCCGGGGTGGCGCTGGCCCGTGCGCTCGCAGATGCCGGCCACGCCGTGACGGTGCTGGACAAGGCCCGAGGCCCCGGCGGCCGGATGAGCACGCGCCGGGCGGACGTGGGCACGTTCGACCACGGCGCGCAGTACTTCACCGTGAAGGACGCCCGCTTCGGGCGCTGGGTGGAGAGCTGGAAGCAGGCCGGGCTCGCGGCCGAGTGGCAGCCGCGCCTCGCCACCTTCGGCCCGCCCCGTCCTTCCGTGCGCGAGACCAGGCCGGTCACCCGGTACGTGGGCGTCCCGGGGATGAACGCGCTCGTCTCCCACGTGGGACGGGACCTCGGCGTCCGCTTCGGCGTGGAGGTGAAGCGGCTGGAGCGCACGCCGCGCGGCTGGCGCCTGCTCGACGCGGCCGGCGCAGTGGTGGGGGAATTCTCGCAGCTGGCGCTCGCCGTGCCTGCGCCGCAGGCGGTGACGTTGCTCCGCCCTGTGGCCCCGGCGCTGGCCGACGAGGTGGCGAAGGTGCAGGTGGCCCCGTGCCTCGCCGCCATGGCCGCCTTCGCCGCGCCGCTGGAGCTGCCCTTCGACGCGGCCTTCGTCAACGAGGGGCCGCTCTCCTGGGTGGCCCGGGACAGCGGCAAGCCCGGGCGTCCGCCGGGGGAGCGCTGGGTGTTCCACGGCAGCACCGCCTGGTCTGCCGCCCACGTGGAGCAGGACCCGGCCGCCTCCGCGGCGCAGCTGCTCGAGGCGTTCCTCGCGCTCGCCGGCAAGCCGGGCGAGCCGCCCGCGCACCTGGCCGGCCACCGCTGGCGGTACGCGCTGCCCACCTCGGTCCTGGAGGCCCCCTGCCTGTTCGACGCGGAGGCACGCCTGGGCGTGTGCGGGGATGGTCACGCCGGCCCGCGGGTGGAGGGGGCCTTCCTCTCCGGGCAGGCGCTGGCGGGACGCTTCCTGGCCTTGCCCGCGGAGGAGGACGCCTC
>VGRA01000340.1 GCA_016875515.1 Deltaproteobacteria bacterium
GAATCGGCCGCTACTTCAACTCGGGCCCCGGGGAGCCGGGGACGCGGCTGTCCGCGCTGCAGGTGCCCACGCTGGTGGCGGTGAGCGGCATCCGGCGCGGGATGCTTCCGCACCCGGTGGAGTTCTACGAGCAGCTGCTCGGCCCTTCGCCGCTCTCGCTGGCCAACCCGGTGGCGCTGGCGGGCCGGGTACAGGGGACGCTCGCGGCGCTGTCCGAGCTGTTCAACCGCCCCGAGGTGATGGTCAAGCTGCACCTGGGCCTGGACGCGGAGACCCGGGAGTTCGACGCGCTGGACGCCGCGGGCTTCTCCTCGGCGCTGCCCGGCGTCATCCACTACGACGTGCTGCGCGAGGATCTCCGGATGCGCGAGCTGCTGGACGGGCTGTTCGAGTCCCGCCAGCTGTTCCGGCTGGTGGACGGGGGGCTCACGGACAACCTGCCGGTGAAGGCGGCGTGGCGGGCGGTGCAGAAGGGCTCCCTCGGCACGCGCAACGCGTTCTTCCTGGCGCTCAACGGCTTCTCCATGAAGCTGACCACGCCGCTGTGGCTGCCCCTGCAGCGGCTGGCCGAGCTGACGGCGGCCCCCAACCGCCCGTACGCACACCTGGTGAAGGACTTCCGGCGGACGCTCTCGCCGCTGGAGCTGGTCCCCTCGGTGGAGCAGGCGAATGAGGCCCTGCAGTTGGGGAGGCGCCAGCTGGCCGAGGAGATGCCCTTCCTGGTCCGGATGATGGCCCCCGTCCCGGTCGTTCCCTGATTTCCGGCTTTGACCGCGCCCGCGCTTGATCCTATGAGCGCGCCGTCCGTTCCACCCACTGCTGCCCCCGGGAGTACCGAAAGATGAGCTCCACCTCCGCGTCCGTGTTGAAGGCCGACAAGATCTGGCTGGACGGCAAGTTCATCGGGTGGAACGAGGGGAACGTTCACCTGATGACGCACGCCCTCCACTACGGACTGGGCGTGTTCGAGGGCATCCGCGCGTACAAGACGGCGGACGGCCGGCTCGCGGTCTTCCGGCTGGAGGAGCACATCCAGCGGCTGATGGACTCGGCGCACATCCTGCTCCTGAAGATGCCCTGGACCAAGGACCAGCTGGTGCAGGCCTGCGTGGAGCTGCTGGCCCAGCAGCGGGACACCTTCGCTGGCGGCGCGTACCTGCGGCCCATTGCGTTCATGGGGGACGGCGCCATGGGGCTGGGCGCGGTGAACCCCACCCGCGTGGGCATCACCGCGTGGGACTGGGGCGCGTACCTGGGGGACAAGGGGCTGAAGGACGGCATCCGCGCCAAGGTGTCCAGCTACACCCGCATGCACGTGAACGTGAACATGGTGCGCGGGAAGATCTCCGGCCAGTACGTCAACAGCATCCTGGCCAAGCGCGAGGCGGTGCTCGCCGGCTACGACGAGGCCATCCTCCTGGACACCTCCGGCTACGTGGCGGAGGCCTCGGGCGAGAACATCTTCCTGGTGAACAAGAAGGGGATCATCAAGACCCCGCCGCTCTCATCCCCCATCCTGGACGGCATCACCCGGTCCACGGTGGTGGAGTTGCTGCGGGACAGCGGCCGCGAGGTGCAGGAAGTCACCTTCACGCGTGACGCCATGTACATCGCGCAGGAGATGTTCTTCACCGGCACCGCTGCGGAGATCACCCCGGTGCGCGAGGTGGACAACCGGCAGGTGGGCAGCGGCCAGCCGGGGGAGATCTCCCGCTGGGTGCAGGAGAAGTACTTTCGGGTGGTGCGTGGGCAGGAGGAGAAGTACGCCCACTGGTTGACCTACGTCTGAGCGGGGCAGATGCGGTAGGCTGCCGCCCCCATGGCAGCCAACCCTCCCTCCCGTCCAGGCGCGCCGCGCTTCGCGCCTCAGTCGGCTCCCGGTAACCCGTTCAACCTGGAGAACCCGGCGATCCTGGACATCGCCCCGTCCGAGCCGAAGTCCGTGGAGGACACGGGGCTCAAGATCGGCCTGCTGTCCGACATTGCCCTGAAGTTCCTGTACTACCAGGGAAACGCCACGGGGCTGGCCATTGCGGACGAGATGCGCCTGCCGTGGACCGGCGTGGTGGAGGCGGTGGTGGACTTCATCACCACCGAGAAGCTGGTGGACCTGCGGGGCGGCAAGGGCTTCGGCCGCGTGTCCGTGGAGTTCGTGCTGACGGAGAAGGGGCGCGAGTACGCGCGGGACGCGCTGGCGCGCAACACCTACGTGGGGCCTGCCCCGGTGCCCATCACGCAGTACAACAACCTCATCAACACCCAGACGCAGGAGCTCCCGGTGGTGTCCCGGGATGACCTGATGATGGGGCTGGCGCACCTGACGGTGAACCGGGAGCTGGTGGAGAAGCTGGGGCCGGCGGTCAACTCCTCGCGCTCGCTGTTCCTCTACGGGCCGCCGGGCAACGGCAAGACGTCCCTGGCGGAGGCCATCAGCAACATGTTCGGCGGCGAGGTGTACGTGCCGCATTGCCTGGAGATCGACAACCAGGTCATCAAGGTCTACGACCACCTTAACCACACCCCGGTGCCGCTGGAGCTGGGGAAGGATGCGGCGGGCCGGCGCAAGACGTTCGAGATGGACAACCGCTGGCTGCTCTGCAGGCGGCCGGCGGTGATCGTGGGCGGCGAGCTCACGCTGGAGACCCTGGACCTCATCTACTCGGAGACCGCCCGCTTCTACGAGGCGCCGTTCCAGGTGAAGGCCAACGGCGGGATGCTCCTCATCGACGACTTCGGCCGCCAGAAGGTCCACCCCACGGACCTGCTCAACCGGTGGATCGTCCCGCTGGAGAAGCGGATTGACTTCCTGACGCTGCACACGGGCAAGAAGTTCGAGATCCCGTTCGACCAGCTGATCGTCTTCTCCACCAACCTGGACCCGCGGGAACTGGTGGACGAGGCCTTCCTGCGCCGCATCAAGTACAAGATCGAAGTGGGGAACCCGGACGAGGCCAACTACCGGGAAATTTTCCGCCGCGTTTGCGAGGCCTCCGGCATCCCTTTCGTGGACCAGGCGGTGCGCTACCTGGTTGACCACTACTACAAGCCCCGCAGCATGGACTTCCGGTCCTGCCACCCGCGGGACCTGGTCCAGCTCATCAAGGACGCCGCGCGCTACCGGCAGATCCCCCCGGCGCTCAGCAAGGAACTGCTCGACCAGGCGTGCCAAGTCTTCTTCGTGGACCTGTGACCGGTTGCGCAGCTTTCACTTGCCGCAACCGTTCGGAATCTTTAACCTTCCGCCTCCGTTTCGAAGGAGCAAGGACATCCCGTGAAGGAACGCTACCAGGAGTTGGACGACAAGAACGAGAAACTCCAGTTCTTCGTCGAGGACTCGGGCCAGCGAGGCGAGTCGTTCATGCAGCGCTTCGAAATGGCGTGGATCTTCCACGACAACGCGCTCGAGGGGACGGTCTACACGGAGCCCGAGCTGTCTGCCGCGCTGGGCCCCCAGGCGAGCGCCGCGGAGGCCTCCATGCTGCCGGTGGTCTTCGAGATCCGGAACCACAAGATCGTCTGTGACTTCGTCCGCGCCGAGGCGACGGCGGGGACCAGGAAGCAGGCGCAGGTGACGCTGACGCTCATCAAGCGCATCCACGACATGCTCTCCGGCAGCACCGCCGAGGCGCAGGCTGCGCGCGCCCAGTTCGGCCTCCGGGAGAAGACGGACCGGGAGAAGGAGAAGGACAAGGAGAAGGCCGGCTACCGCAAGGACATGCCCCTTCACCGGACCTACTTCCACGACATCCACCAGCCGTCGAAGATCCCCGGCGCGCTGGAGAAGCTGGTGGACTTCACCAGCACCGCCGAGTTCCGGGAGATGCACCCCATCCAGCAGTCGGCGCACTTCCAGCACACGTTCATGCAGATCTTCCCGTTCACCGAGCACTCGGGCCGGGTGGCGCGCATGTGCAGCAACATGGTGCTGGTGCGGGCCGGCTACATGCCCGCCATCATCCACAGCATTGACCGGCAGAAGTACTACGAGTCCCTGCGCGGCCCGGTGGCCAACTTCCGCGGCCTGCTGATGGACGCCATGGAGAACTCGCTGGACAACGGGCTGAAGTACTTCAAGGACCAGGCCCGGCGCATTCGTCCGGGCCGCTGAGGCTGCTGCCCCGTGCTGCTCGGCGCCCACGAGTCCATTGCCGGCGGGGTAAGCC
>VGRA01000341.1 GCA_016875515.1 Deltaproteobacteria bacterium
CGGCGTCGTCCCCGCGGGGCATGAAGATCTCCTCCAGTTCCTTCATGCGCGCCTCGTCCGGTTTCTCCATCTCGCCGGTGACGCGGTTGCGCATCTTCTCGCCCTTCACCCAGTGGGAGACCGCCTGCACGTACCGGTCGAACAGCTCCACGTACTGCGCCTCGCGCACGAGCCCCATGGACTCGCGCACCTCGCCGTCCACGGTGTCCAGGTACTCGGCCTCCACCTCCCGCACGAACGCCTCGTGCGCGTGGTAGCCGTCCACCACCTCCTGCTGCAGGAACTCGTAGACCGTCTGGTCCCGGCAGAGCCC
Organism: Deltaproteobacteria bacterium; assembly: GCA_016875515.1. Classification (GTDB taxonomy): domain Bacteria; phylum Myxococcota; class Myxococcia; order Myxococcales; family Myxococcaceae; genus VGRA01. The sequence continues at coordinate 314 of VGRA01000341.1, forward strand.
CTGCAGTTCCTCCAGGACCGCGAGCGGATGCAGGCAGGCGTGCTTGCTGGACTGCGCCGCGTTGAACAGGGCCGTCTTGATCTCCCGCGCCGAGGCGCCCGAGCGCCCCTCGTAGTGCGGGTAGCTGTCCGACTCCTCGTACAGCTGCGGGATGATCCCCTTGAGCTCCCGGGCCTGCCCCGCCCCCAGCCGCCCGGGCGGCTCCCCCTCCTCGTACAGGTGCAGCTTCTCCAGCGGCAGCAGCCCGTCCACCAACTCCCGGGTTTGCTGCGGGTAGCGGTCCGACAGCGGCTTCTTGAGCCGCGTCAGCACCGCCCACGCCGCCGCCACCCGCGTGGCGTGCGGCGCCACGTGCTTGCCCACGGTGCGCGGCGTCACCTCCGCGTCGTACACCGCCTGCTCGGCACGGTAGTGGCGCAGGTACGGTACGCGCACCAATTCCATCCGCCCCTTGAAGGACGCGAAGTCCGGCAGTTCCTTGAATGCCCCGAGGTGCTTCTCGTTGGAGGAGGCAATGAGCACCTCGTCCAGCTGCAGCACCATGTGCTCGAGCGGCACCTCCCCCGTCTCGCTCATCCCCAGCAGGTACTTGAAGGTCTCCAGGGGACGCTTGAGCAGATCCGCGTACTCCAGCATCCCGCGGTTGGCGCACACGAGCGGCCCGTGCGGCTCGTACAGGACCACGTTCTGCAGCGACGCCGGGAGGTTCTGCTGGCTCCGGTCCGCGGTCACCTGGTGGTAGCCGGCGTCCACGCTCACCTGCGGCTCCACGGTGAACGCCCCCACCTGGTACCGCCGGGAGATCTCGAACCGCTCCACCTGGACGTGGCGCATCACCTTGAGCCAGTCCCCGCCATGGAGCGCCAGCAGCGGCTGGAAGATCCGCCGGCACTTGTGACAGGCCTCTCCGTCCAGAAGCGCGTCCCCGGCCACCACCCCCGGCGCCTTCTCCGCGAGCGCCCCCTCCACCAGCGCGCGCCGCTCCTCGCGCGGCACCAGCAGCAGCGGGTGGTCCTTCAGCTCGCAGTTGAGCCGCACCGCCACCTGCTCCGCCTCCAGGTGCGCGTAGGAGCCCGCGGGGCCCGCCGCCTTCTGCCCATCCCCGAATCCGATGCTGCCCTTCACCAGCTTCTCGGACGGGAAGATCCAGTTGACCCGATACAGCGCCCCCTCAGGCAGGCGCGAGTAGGCCTCCATCGCCTCGTGCAGCGCGCGCACGAAGGAGGACTTGGCGCTCCCGTTGGGGCCGTGGAGGAGGACGAGCTTGTTGACCGCGCCGGCGCGGACGAAGTTGCCGAGCAGGCGGTACACCGCGTTCTGCACCTCCTCCTGCCCGGCCACCACCGTGCTGCGCGGCCCCTCCACGCCGTCGAACAGCCGGAAGCGCCGGATGCGCCCCGCCGGGTGCGGCACCTCGTACGTGCCGAAGTGGTCCATGGCGTCCCGCAGGTACTGCGCCGCGGTGCGGGCCTGGCGGCGCGGCTCTGCCAGGAACAGCGTCAGGTACTCCTCGAAGGACAGCAGCGTCCGCCCCTTCGCGTACGTGCCGGAGACCGCGCTGCCCACCTGCTCGAGGATTCGCGACGCTTCCACGGCGCACGCCCTTTCTGCTTGAGTCCGGACTGGTAGCAAACCTAGCCAGCCGAGGAACAAAAGGCGATGCCGCGTCCCCCCCACCTTCTCCTCCTCGTCCGCTGCCTGTTGCCCCTGCTGGCCGCCTGTCCGGCCCCCAACACCCCGGCGTGCGAGACGGACACCGACTGCGGCGAGGGGGCCCGGTGCCGCTTCGGCGGCTGCGGCCCCATCTGCATCGCGGACGAGGACTGCGGCACGCAGCAGGTGTGCACGGCCAGCCGCTGCGCCGCGCCACCCGAGTGCGCCTCGGATGCCCAGTGCGCGGAGGGCTTCGGCTGCGTGGAGGGCGCCTGCGCCTGCGCCACGGACAGCGCGTGTGCCGCCAACCAGGCCTGCGTGCAGGGGCGGTGCGAGGCGCGCGCCCGCTGCACGGACGACACCCCGTGCCTGCCGCTGGGCCGCCGCTGCGAGGTGACGCAGGGGCTGTGCGTCCCCCCCTGCGCGCTGCCCGCGGACTGCGCCCCCGGCGTGGACGCGCAGGTGGCCACCGCCCTGTTCGCCTGCCAGTCCGGCACCTGCGTCCGGCGCTGCCTCGGGGACGCCACCTGCGGCACCGGCCTCATCTGCGACGAGGGCTTTTGCGAGGCGGCGGCCTGCACGACATACGCGGACTGCCCGGCCGGGAGTTACTGCTCGTCCGGGCGGTTCGGCCGGTGCGAGCAGGAGGTCCGCTGCACGGACGGCACGGCGTGCGGCGCCAACCAGCGCTGCGGTGCCTTTCCGGCTGACAGCTGCCCCCCGGGGTTCCCGTGCGGGCAGCCCATCTGCCAGGAACTCCCGCGCTGCCTGTCGGACTCGGACTGCGCAGGCAACACCCCTGCCTACTGCGAGGACCAGCACTGCCAGCCCACGACCGCGTGCCAGGCCCCGGCCGCCTGCCCTACCGGAAAGGCCTGCGTGGCCGGGCTGTGCGTGCCAGGGGCGTGCCGCGGAGCGGGGGATTGCGCCGCGGCCTCGGACGCGGGCCCGGGCCAGGCCTGCGTGGATGGGCTGTGTCTGGCCATCCCCTCGCCCGGGCAGGTGGCCTCCGTGCAGCTGTTCCCCGCCCGGGCATGGGCCGTCGTGGGAGACACGGTTGCCTTCCAGTTGGTGGGGGTCCTCGCCGGCGGGCAGGCGGTGCCCCTGCCCACGGCCACGTACGACGCGGTGGATCCCCCGGACGGCGGAACGTCATCGGCCGCCCGCGTGGGGCCGGACGGCGTGCTGGTGGCGGAGGCGGCCGGTGAGGTGGTGGTCCGCGCCCAATACACCCCGGCGCCCGGCACGGGGGCGCCGCCGCGCGAGGCGCGCGTCACGGTGGTGGCCCCGCCCGCCGCTGGAAAGACGGTGTACGTGCTGGACGCGCGCCACGAGCCGGTGCCGGACGCCGAGGTGGTGGGCTGTGACGCGCCCCCCGCGGCGGCCACCTGCGCCGCCCCCGTCACCGTGCGCACGGATCCGTCCGGTGCTGCGCACTTCCCGGCCTTCTCCGGGGCCACCGCCAGCTTCACCGCCACGCCCGGTGACGCGCTGGACGGCGGGGTGCCAGTGCTGGAGCGGGGCTCGTTGGTGGACGCGAGCGGGACGCTCTTCTTCCTCCCCCTGGGCGGCGAGCGCGCCACCGGCGCAGCGGGCTTCCGGGGCACCACCTCCTTCGCCTCCGTCCACGGCAGCGGCACGGTGTGGGCCGGCCTGACGCTCATGTCCTCCGGAGATCCCGCGGACCTGGAGCTCTCGGACGTGGTGGGCGAGCCGTTCCAGGCCACCGTCCCGGGCGTGGGCCAGTCCGTCCCGGTGCCCTCCAACGTGGTGGCCTTTACCTCCGCCGCTTTCGGGGTGCCCACGAAGATCAAGGACACCGCGTACGGCACGGCGGTGGAGGGGCGCCGGTTGGCAGTGGCCTTTGCGGGGAAGGTGGACGGGACACAGCTGCTCGGCGTGCGCAGCGTGGACCTGCTCGCGGCATTGGGCGGCCTGGACGTGGGACTCCAGGGACCGTTCGCGCTGGAGCACCTGCCGCTCGTGGGGGACGTGGGAGACCTGGACCGGGACGGGCTGTGCGAGGAGCCCCAGGACTGTCCCGCCGGCACCGAGCAACGCCCGGACTACGCCCGGCTCGCGCAGCTCTCGCTCGCCCCTTCCCGGTCCCAGTCGCTCCGGACGGAGGTGCTGCTCCCGGGGTTGCCGCAGGGGCTGGACACCGCCGTGGTGGTGGCGGCGCAGCTCCACCTCGAGG
>VGRA01000342.1 GCA_016875515.1 Deltaproteobacteria bacterium
CACCCGGCGCGGGAGGTTGGAGCTGGGCAGCTTCAGTTCCGGCAGATCTCCCACCTGGACGCGCCCGGACTCAACGGAGGCCACGGCACCGTTGAAGCACTCGATGACGGCCGCCCCCTCCGCGCGCAGTACGTCCCCCGGCCGCAGCAGCGCACCTGGCTGCAGCGGCACCTGCTCCTTCTCCTTCACGAGGTAGACGGTCCCTGATGCGCCGAGCAGCCCCGCCACCGGAGCAACCGGCCCCCTGTTGCGGTTGCAGCCCAGAGCCACGAACACCAGCGCACCGTACAGACACGCCAGCGCACGCCCGGCGCTCACGCGATCCACCCTCCCCCGAGCACCTGGTCCCCGTCGTAGAAGACGGCCGCCTGCCCGGGCGTCACCGCGCGCGCAGGAACGTCCAACGAGACCCGGACCCGCCCACCGGGTCCCGGTGCCACCCGGGCCTGCACCGGGGCGTGCCGGTGCCGGATGCGGACCTGCACGCCGGCCCCGGGCACGGGCGCGCCGTCCACCCAGTGCGGGCGCTCCACCAGGAACTCCTGCCGGTCCACCGCGGGGGCCGGCCCCACCACGACGCGGCGGGCCTCCGGCTCCAGCCTGAGGACGTACAGCTTCTCCGCGGCGGCCACGCCTATCCCCTTGCGCTGCCCCACGGTGAAGCGGTGCAATCCGGCGTGCTGTCCCAGCACCTCCCCCTGCTCGTTGGTTACCTCGCCCCCGGGTTGGGGGCCCGCGACCTTCTCCACGAAGCGGGCGTAGTCCCCGTCCGGCACGAAGCAGATCTCCATGCTCTCCGGCTTGCGCGTGGTGGGCAGCGCATGCCGCTCGGCAATGGCCCGCACCTCCGGCTTGGCCAGGTGGCCCACGGGGAACAGCAGGTCCTTCAGGTGGGCCTGCCCCAAGGTGAAGAGGAAGTAGGACTGGTCCTTGGCGGCGTCCGCGCCCCGCAACAACTGGAAGCGTCCTCCCTCCTGCTGAAGGCGCGCATAGTGGCCGGTGGCCAACCGAGCCCCCAGCGCCCGGGCGCGGCGCAGCAGGAAGTCGAACTTCACGTCCTGGTTGCAGGCCACGCACGGGATGGGGGTCTGCCCGGAGAGGTAGGACTCGACGAACGGGGAGATGACCCGCCCCTTGAAGAGGTCCTCCACGTTGGCCACGTAGAACGGGATGCCGAGCCTCTCCGCCACCGCGCGGGCGTCCTCGATGTCATCCGGGCTGCAGCAACTCCCGCACTGCGCCTTGTCCTCGTAGGACCAGACGCGCAGGGTGATGCCGATCACCTCGTGGCCCTGCTCCTTCAGCAGGGCGGCGGCCGCGGAAGAGTCCACCCCCCCGCTCATGGCAACGACAACGCGCACGGGCGTGGTGCCTAGCACACGCCGTCAGCGCGCGGCAGCGGCCCAGGTGCGCAGCAGCTCGGCGAGCTGCCCGGGCGTGTTGAGCGCGGGCTCGTCCAGCACCCGCTCCAGCAGGTAGCGGGTCGCCTGGCCCACCACCGGGGAGGGGCCTACCCCCAGCATCTGCATGATGGCGCCGCCGTCGAGCGCCAGTGCCCGCGCGTGGAGCGGCGGCCGGGCCGCGGCCTCCTCCTTGAGCCGTGCGCTGAAGGCGACCGCCGCCCCGGACGCGCCCTCCACCGCGGCGCGGCAGGCCACCAGCGCACAGAAAGGCTCCACGTTCTCCGGCTGCAGCCGCGCGAGCAACCGGCGCAGGGACGGGCCGTCCGGGCACTGCGGGATCCCTCCGCGGGCCGCCCCCGCGAGCAGTCCCGCCAGGTCTGCCGTCCGGTTGGGGAACCGGAGCGCCAGCGTCAGGGAGCGCACGTCCTCCGTGGAGGCGAGCAGGAGCGCAGCCAGCCGCACTTCCAACACCGGCGGGGCAAAGGCCAGCGTGGCCCGGGCCTCTTGAAAACCCGCCGCGTCCGCGAGCGGGGGAAGGAAGACGCCGAGCAGCCCCGACTCCCGGAGATCCCGCACCCCGAGCGGCGCCCGGGGAGACAGCAGGATCTTCTGGAACTCCTCGCGGATGCGCTCGACGGAGACCTTGCGGAAGATCTCCAGCGTGGCCGGGATGGCGTCCCACGTGGCAGGGTCGACGGCGAAGTCGAGCACCGTGGCGAACCGCACGGCGCGAAGCGCCCGGAGCCCGTCCTCGGAGAACCGCGCCAGGGGGGCCCCCACGGCGCGGACCACCTTGCCGCGGAGGTCCTCCTGCCCCGAGAACGGGTCCACCAGCTCCCCGCGGGTGGGCGAGTAGGCCATGGCGTTGATGGTGAAATCCCGCCGCGAGAGATCTTCCACCACGTCCGCCCGGAAGGAGACGGACTGGGGGCGACGCCCGTCCACGTAGGCACCCTCCACCCGGAAGGTCGTCACCTCCACCGGGGTCCCCCGGGACATCACGGTGACGGTGCCGTGCTCGAGCCCGGTGGGAAGCACCTTCGGAAAGCAGCCCTGCACCTGGGCCGGCGTGGCAGAGGTGGCCACGTCCCAGTCCTTGGGGGCGGTGCCGCGCAGGAGATCCCGGACGCACCCGCCCACGAGGAAGGCCTGGTGACCGCGCGCATCCAGACCCAGCAGCACGCTCAACACCGGTGCGGGGATCACTGCCTGGGCGAGCCGCTCGGGAAGCACGTGGATGCTCCAGTGAGAAGAAGTGGCCCCGACCAGATTCGAACTGGTGGCCTACGGTTTAGGAAACCGCCGCTCTATCCATCTGAGCTACGGGGCCGGTGCAGCGGGCGGCAGGGATACACGCTCGGGTGACGGTGGGCAAGCAAGGACCTGCGGCCCGTCCTCCGCGCTCGCAGGGCCGTCGACGTGGATGCCGGGCGCACACCCGCCCCGCCCCGGCGCCACGGCGGGCAGCCAGGGAGCCCCTCGCCAGCTTCGCGGCCACCATGGGCCCACGCCGCACCCGTCTCCGCAGCAGCTTCCTGGTCACCTCCGCGCGGCTGGTTGTCGCAGCGGGCGCGCTGCACGCCGCCAGCCGCGGCCTCCCCGCCGCCGCACACACCATCGCGCTCGATGGGAGGTTCGACGACTGGGCCCCCGTCTTTGCTCAGCCGGAGCAGGTCTCCGTGGACGGTAACGCCAGCCTGACCGGTGCGAGCTGTCACCCCACCAACCCGGACCGGGACTGCGTCACCATCAGCGGACAGGGCCGAGGCGTGGTTCGGGTGGCCTCCACATGGGACGCCACGCACGTCTACTTCTGCGTGGGGCGCTCGCCGGACTACGAGAAGATCGCCCACTGCGCCTTCGTGCTGGACCTGGAGGCGGACGGACTGGCGGAGGCCAGCGACCGAGTGCTGGACGTGACATGGAGCGGCGGCGGCGCCACCACGCTGAAGGGCGCGGACCTGCTGGACTACGTCCCCAGCGCGCCTGCGGGAGATCCGCTCACCTGCGCGGCGCCCCTGCACTGCCCGGCCCCGGGGGCCATGGGGTTGGCAGACGGGTACACGCTGCGCGGCACGGAGGGCACCACCCGCTGGTCCGAGTCCAACGTCCCCGGCGCGGCGGCCACGGGGGACCGGATGGAGATCCGGGTCCCCTGGTCCGCGCTGGGCGTGCCCCCGGGCACGGGTATGCTCTGGCACCTGGCGGTGGCGCAGGGCGGGAAGGTCTCCTCCGCCATGGACAACGTGGGCGGTCCGGATGGAAAGGCAGGGCGCGTGGGCGTGTTCGCCGTGGACGTGACGCCGGACCGGGAGGGCGTGGCGGCAAGCCCGGGCACCGTCACCTTCTGCCACGACGTCCAGAACCGCGGCCAGTTCCGGGACCGGTACAACGTCCGCGTCCTCTCCACCGCCGGAGCCTCGGTGGCAGTCCACCTGGACTCCACCGGCCGCTGCAGCACCGGGCCCGCAGACGCGGTGGACGCGAACGGTGACGGGTACTTCCTTGTTCCCGGGGACGTGCGCGCCCCCACTGCCCGGGACACGGACGGGGACGGGGCCCCCGAGGTGGAGCTGCCGGGAGATGGCGCTGCCACCTGGGTCACCACGCTCACCTTCCCCACCGCGTTCCACGGCGCGGTGGACGTCACGTCCCATGAGGCCCGCTCGTTTACGCGCCCCGCGCTCAGCGCCCGCGCGCTCGACACCGCGCGCATGGGTCCGCTCGCGCTGGGCGGGGACCTG
>VGRA01000343.1 GCA_016875515.1 Deltaproteobacteria bacterium
GCCCACCTCTAGCAGGGCCGCCGCACCCCAGGCCACCCAGGCCGCCGTGCCATCCAGCTGCAGCCCCAGCATGAACACCGCCGCGCCCGGGATGGACACCGCCACCATCAGCCCCACCAGCCAAAGCTGCGCGACCACGAATGCCCCCAGAAGCGCAGGCCCCTGTGCGCGCAGGCGCCGGGACCACTGGCCGGCGGGAGGCGCCTCTCCGAGCAGCCGGGGCCAGATCTCCGCCTGTACCCCCAGGCTCGCCGCCTGGCTCAGCCCGAGTGACAGGAACGCCAGCGCCGCGGCGAGTCCCAACCCGAGCCCCAGCTGCCGTACCACCTCGCCGTTGAAGCCCTCGGAGAGGGCATCTTCCAGCACCCGGCCACCGCGGAAGAGCGGGAAGTACCGGTCCATGGCGAACAGGTAGCCCTTCTGGAAGACGTAGAGGACCAGCTGGAAGCCGAGCACGGGCGGCACGTACAGGCGGAGATGGGCGCGCCAGTGGCGCACCGCGCGGTCGATCATCTCCCCCACGCCGAGCGGCGAGGGCACCTCCTGGGACGCTGGGCCGGTGGGCGACACGGCGGTCACTCTACCGGAGAGCCTCCAGCAGCGCAGCGCAGGCCGCGGCGGGATCCTCCGCCGCGAGCACGCCCGAGATGGCCGCCACGCCGGGCACGCCCCGCAGCCCGCGCGCCGTCTCCACGGAGATCCCCCCGAGCGCATACGCAGGGCAGGGCAGCCGCGCCGCGGCGCGCGCAAAGCCATCCGCCCCGAGCGTCTGGCGGGTGTCGTCCGGCTTCGAGCCCGGCGCGAAGACGGGGCTCACCAGCGCGACGTCCGCGCCCCGCGCCCGCCCGGGCGGGGTCTCCTCGTGGATCGCCACGGAGATCCAGCGGTCCGGTGGCAAGGAGGGCCGGACCTCGGGCGGCGCCGGTGCCTCCTCGGGCAGGTGCAGGTGGGCGGCGCACAGCAGCGCCACGTCCAACCGGCCGCTTACAAACAGCGGCGTACCGTGCGCGCCGCACCGCGCCGCCAGCGCCCGTGCGCGCTCCAGGTACGCCCGCACCGGCAGCCCGGGGGCGCGGTGCTGGAGCGCAATGTCAGCGCCGTGCGCGCGGCACAGCGCGTCGACCCGGTCCAGCAGGTCCGGCAGCCCCCAGTCTGTGATCACCACCACCCGCGGCAGCGGCGCCACGGCTCAGCCGATCAGGCCCGTCAGCGGGCTGCTCGCGCTCGCGTAGGCCTTGCGGGGCATGCGCCCGGCGAGGAACGCCTCTCGCCCCGCCTCCACCGCCAGTTTCATGGCCCGCGCCATGCGGACCGGCTCCTTCGCCGCGGCAATGGCGGTGTTCATAAGAATCCCGTCGCAGCCCAGTTCCATGGCCACCGCCGCGTCGGAGGCCGTGCCAACCCCCGCGTCCACGATCATGGGTACCTTGATCGTCTCCCGGATGAGCAGCAGGTTGTGCGGGTTGCGGATGCCCAGGCCGCTGCCAATGGGGGCGGCCAGCGGCATCACCGCCGCGCAGCCCATGTCCTCCAGCTTCCGCGCGGTGATCACGTCGTCCGTGGTGTAGGGAAGGACGGTGAAGCCCTCCTTCACCAGCACGCGCGCCGCCTTCAGCGTCTCCTCCACGTCCGGGTAAAGCGTCTTCTCGTCACCCAGGACCTCCAGCTTCAGCCACTTGCTGAAGCCCAGCTCCTCGGCCAGGCGGCAGGTGCGGATGGCGTCATCCGCCGTGTAGCAGCCGGCGGTGTTTGGCAGCAGCCTCATGCGCTCCCGGTCAATCCAGTGCATGAGCGAGGCCTCGCCTTGCGCCTTCGGATCCAGCCGCCGCACCGCCACCGTTACCATCTCCGCGCCGGAGGCCTCGTGGCACGCCTTCATCAAGGCGAGGGTGGGGTACTTGCCCGTGCCCACGATCAGGCGGCTCTGGAAGGTGTGTCCCGCGACGACGAAGGGCATGTCCATGGCTTGGGCTCCCGGGCGGCTCAGCCGCCGCCCACGAAGGTGACGATCTCCACCTGGTCCCCGGCCGCGAGCGTGCGGTCCGGGTGCTGCGCGCGGCGCACCACCTGGGCGTTGATCTCCACTGCCACCGCCGCGCCGGGGCGCACGCCGAGCGACTTCAGCAAGCCGACCACCGTGGTGCCAGATGGCACCTCGCGCGCCTCTCCGTTCACTGTGAGCTGCACGGTGTCCATGCGTTGAAGGCGCATGTACCGCCCGGATGCCGGTGCGTCAACGGAGCCTGCCGGTTAGGGTCCGACGTCCGATGGAACGCGCGCTCCAAATCCACCGCGAAGTCCCGGTTGCGGATGCACACGCGGATGCCCTCCTGTGGAACCGGGATCTCAACGTCCGCTCCACCTCCGGCCACGTGGACTTTCCACGCCTGGCGGCGGCGGGCGTACGCCTGCAGTGCTTCCCGCTGGTCACCCGCGGGCTCCCCATCATTGGCGGGATGGACCTGTTCTGCCGCCTCCGGGGCTACCCGGCGGAGGCACGGGCCGGCGAGTGGGCCCGCGGGCTTCACCAACTGGACCGGCTCACCGCCGACTGCGCCGCCTCCAACGGCGCCGCCGTCCTCACCACCACGCGCGCCCAGCTGGAGGCCAACCTCCGGGACGGGAGGCTGTCTGCCATTGCCGGGGTGGAGGGAGGGCACATCCTCGAGGGCAAGGTGGAGCGCGTCGCGGAACTGCACCGCCGCGGCGTCCGCTTCCTCGGGCTCACCCACCTGGCCAACAACGAGCTGGGCGGGAGCAGCTGGAAGTTCGCCCCGGCGTTGGGGCTGACGCCGCTCGGGCGGCAGGTGTTGGAGGCCTGCGTCGGCGTGGGGGTGGTGCTGGACGTGGCACACGCGTCGCGCGGCGTGCTGGACGCGCTCTTCGCCCAGTCGGGGGCCCGCCTGTTCTGCTCCCACACCGGCTGCGCGGCGGCCACGCCGTCCTGGAGGAACCTGGACGACCCGGATCTCCGGCGGCTCGCGGACCTCGGCGGTGTGGTGGGGATCATGTTCGCGCCGCAATTCGTGGGCGGGCGGACGGTGGAGGACGTGGCCCGCCACGTCCGGCACGCCGTGTCCGCGGTGGGCGAGGACGCGGTCTGCTTCGGCAGCGACTTCGACGGCTTCATCCGACTCCCCCGCGGCATGAAGGACGTCACGGGCCTGCCCCGCCTCACCGACGCGCTGCTGCGCACCGGCATGCCCGAGCCGCAGGTGGAGAAGGTGATGGGGCGCAACCTGGTGCGTTTCTTCTCCGAGACCTTGCCGGACGCACAGGTATAGTGCCCGTGCCGATTCACCCCTCCGGCCGTCCGTGCTGGACGCATCAACGAGACGCACCATGAACCTCCTCCGCCTGTCGCTCCTCCCCGCTCTGCTGCTCCTGGCCGGCTGTGGCCCCCGCGGCGCGGCGGGCGAGGCCTGCAACAAGACTGGTTTCGTCTGCCAGGACACGGCCACCGCGCTCGAGTGCCGGGGCGGCGCCTGGGTGGCGCTGCCGTGCCGCGGCTCCAGCGGTTGCGCCGAGTCCAACGGCAACATCCAGTGTGACATGACCGGCAACCTCGCCGGGGACGCTTGCGCCTCCACCTCCGAGGGCAAGGGGCTGTGCAGCGCGGACGGAAAGTCCACGCTCGAGTGCAAGTCCGGCGCGCTGGTCGCCACCAACGCCTGTTCCTCCTGCACCGTGACCGCGGACCAGGTGGTCTGTAACCAGTAGCGCGCCAGCCGCCGCCGCCCCTTCCGCCGCGCCTGCCCCCTCGCCACGTTCCCCCGCCGGGGAGGGCGGTGCGAATGGGACGCTTGGGCTGGTGCGCGGGGGCGGTGCTGTGGCTCGCCGGGTGCGGGGACATCCGGCTGTGGAACCTTGACGGTGATCCGCCCGGGCCGGACGCCGGCGCCCGGCGCATCCGCCCCAACCCCATCCCCGAAGAGAACGCGCTCCCCGGGGAGCCGCGCTGGGCAGACGGACAGCGCTCGCGCCAGCACGAGGTGGACCTCTACCTGTCCACCGACTCGGCCTCCGCGGGGGGCTCGTTCTCCGTGCGGGTTTCCACCAGCGTCCACGCCGAGGTGACGCTGGAGGTGTTCCGGCTTGGGTACTATGGCGGGGCCGGGGCG
>VGRA01000344.1 GCA_016875515.1 Deltaproteobacteria bacterium
TCCTTCATGAACGCCGCGTTCGGCTTGCGGGCGGGCTTCTTCGCGGCGGCGGGCTTCTTGGCAACGGTCTTCTTGACGGCCATGTGTGCTGTCTCCTCCCCTCAAGGGGACGTTAGTTCGGGCTTGTCACAAGCACCGAAGTGCGGCTGACCTAGCACGCCTCCCGAGGAAAAAAACAGCCCTGTTGCACATTTTTCCCTCTGCCAACCCCTCTCTCCCTCTCGGAGAACCCCATGAAGGCACTCGTCACAGGCGCCGGCGGCTTCCTCGGACACGCGCTCTGCAGGCGCCTGTGCGAGGCAGGCCACGGCGTCCGCGCGCTCGTCCGGGAGGGCTCGGACCGCTCTCTGCTCTCCGGGCTGCCGGTCAGTTTCGTCCAAGGTGACGTCACGCACCCGGACTCCCTGCGCCCGGCCGTGGAGGGCGTGGAGGTGGTGTTCCACCTGGCCGGCCTGCGGCGGGCCCCGGTGCGCGGCCTCTTCCAGGAGGTCAACGTGGAGGGCACGCGCCACGTCTGCGAGGCCATGGTGACGGCCGGCACGCCGCGGCGGCTGGTCTTCGCCGGCTCGCTCTCCGCGCTGGGCCCCTCACGCCCCGGCCACCCGCACGGCGAGTCTGCCCCCTTCGCCCCCGCCGAGTGGTATGGCGAGTCCAAGCGCGACGCGGAGGTGCTCACGCACGGCTACGGGGACCGGTTGGAGGTCTCCACCATCCGCCCGGTACGCATCCTGGGCCCGGGGGACCGGGAGAACCTGGCCTTCTTCCGCTTGGTGTCCCGCGGCCTGAGGCTGGAGCTGGGCGGTGGCCCGCGCCCGCTGTGCATGGTGGACGTAGAGGACGTGGTGACGCAGATGATGCTGCAGGCCACGCACCCGGCCGCGGTGGGCGAGGCGTTCTTCTGCGCCTCCCCGGAGGAGGTGTCCCTGGAGTGGCTGCAGGAGGAGGTGGCGTCCGAGCTGGGCGTGCACCCGCGCACCCTGCACCTGCCTCCCGCCGTCCTCACCGCGCTCGCCGCCGTGGCGGACGGGGCCTCGCAGCTGACCGGCCGCCACCTGCCGCTGAACCGCAAGCTGGCCCGGCAGCTGCTGGCCCCCGCGTGGACGTGCCGGGCGGATAAGGCAGAGCGGCTGCTTGGCCACCGCAGCGCCCGCCCTCTCTCCGCCTCCGTGCGGGCGAGCGCGCGCTGGTACCGGGAGCAGGGTTGGCTTTGAAGGCTCCGGGGCGCATGCTAAGGGCCCCGGCTCTCAAGCCATGACGACGCCGCTGACCAAGGCCGCCTTCTACGACGTGGACGGGACGCTCATCCGCACCAACGTCGTCCATGCCTACGCGTACTACGCCATGAACCGCGGCAGCGTGCTTGGCACGCTTGGGCGCTCCTTGAGCACGCTCGCGTCGCTGCCGCTGTTCGGCGCCATGGACTCGTTCAACCGCAAGGTCTTCAACGAGTTCTTCTACCAGTACTACGAGGGGCTCTCCGAGGACCGGCTCATCACGCTGGCGGAGGACCTGTTCGAGGACGTCCTCAAGGACGCCCTCTTCAAGGAGTCCAAGGACTTGCTGGACGAGGCCCGCCGCAGCGGCTGCCGCAACGTGCTGGTCTCCGGCGCGCTGGACTTCACCATCCGGCCGCTGGCCCGGTACCTGGGCGTGGATGACCTCATCGCCAACAAGATGCAGTTCGTGGGCGGCCGGGCCACCGGCAAGGTCATCCCCCCCATCATCGAGGGGGCCAACAAGGCCAACGTCATCCGGGATTACTGTGTGAAGCACAAGCTGCAGCTGGACAAGTGCCATGCCTACTCGGACAGCGCGTCCGACTACGCCATGCTCACCATCGTGGGGCGCCCCACCGCGGTCAACCCGGACTCCAAGCTCCGCTCGCTGGCCCGCGCCTACAACTGGCCCATCCTCGACCTCAAGTAAGCACTCAAGGCACCTTTCCATGCGCCCGCTCAAGACGCTCAAGCAGCTGTACGACGAGGAGTCCCACATCACCTGGCAGGAGAAGGGCTCGCCCCCGCGCGCGCTCTTCTCCGGCGAGGACTTCCTCCTGGAGGACGTGCCGGTGGGCACGCGCATCATCTCCGCCCGGCCGCCGCTGGAGGGCGTCCCCAACGTCAAGGCGGCCATCCGCTGGGCCATCAACCACCCGGAGGGCATGGAGCCGCTGCACGCGCTGCTCCGCCCGGGGATGAAGGTCACGCTGGCGGTGGACGACATCTCGCTGCCGCTGCCCCCCATGCGCACCCCGGACGTGCGCCAGCAGGTGATGGAGATTGTCCTGGAGCTGCTCGCGGACTCGGGCGTGGACGACGTCCACATCATCATCGCCAACGCGCTGCACCGCCGGATGACCGAGGCGGAGATGAAGCGCATGGTGGGCGAGCGGATTTTCGACGCCTTCTACCCGGACCGCTACTACAACCACGACGCCGAGGACCCGGACGGGATGGCGGAAATGGAGCGGACCAGCCACGGCGAGGTGGTCCGCATCAACCGCCGCGCGGCCGAGTCCGACCTGCTCATCTACGTCAACATCAACCTGGTCCCCATGGACGGCGGTCACAAGTCCGTGGGCACCGGCCTGGCGGACTACGAGTCGCTGCGCGCCCACCACAACGCCCGCACCATCCGCGAGACCGAGAGCTACATGGAGCCCAAGCGCTCCGCGCTGCACCGGTCCGTGGAGCGCATTGGCCGCGTGGTGGACAAGAACCTCAAGGTCTTCCACATCGAGACCGTCCTGAACAACCGCATGTTCGACGGGCCGGTGGAGTTCCTCATGAAGAAGGAGGAGGACTACACCGAGTTCGACCGGCTGAAGTTCCAGTCCATGAAGTACGCGCTGTCCAGGATGCCGCGGGCGGCCAAGCGGAAGCTGTTCTTCAACATCCCCGCCGCGTACGACGTCATCGGCGTCTTCGCCGGGGCCACCGAGCCCACCCACGACAAGACGCTGGAGCTGTCCTGGAAGCAGTACTCGGTGCCGGTGGAGGGGCAGGCGGACATCGCCATCTTCGGCGTGCCGTACGTCTCCCCGTACAATGTCAACAGCATCATGAACCCGCTGCTGCTGCAGGTCATGGGGCTGGGGTACCTCTTCAACCTCAACCGGGGCGTGCCGCTCGTGAAGAAGGGCGGCGTCATCATCCTCACCCACCCGGCCTACGACGAGTTCGACCCGGAGCACCACCCCAGCTACATCGAGTTCTTCAACCGGCTGCTCCCCGAGACGCGGGACGCCATGGTGCTGGAGCACAGGTACGAGCGGGAGTTCGCCAAGAATCCCAGCTACGTACACCTGTACCGCAAGGGCAACGCCTACCACGGCGCCCACCCCTTCTACATGTGGTACTGGGGCGAGAACGGTCGCCAGCACGTGGGCAAGGTCATCGTCGCCGGTGCGGAGAACAACCACGTGCCGGAGTTGATGGGCTGGGAGCGGACGGACACGCTCTCCGAGGCCATTGAACAGGCCCGCGGCTTCATGGGGCGCTCCGCCAGCATCTCGCTGGTGAAGATTCCCCCCATCCTGCAGGTGGACGTGCGCTGAAGCCGTTGGCGTCTCAGCCCGCCCGCCTGGGGCCGGGCCGAGCCACCAGCCCCACCGCCGCCAGCACCACCGCCGCCCCCGCCCAGGCGGAGGGGGCCAGGCGCTCGCTGCCCAGCGACACGCCCAGGAGGAGCGCCACCACCGGGTTGACGTAGGCGTAGCTCGTCGCCAGCGCCGGCCGCACCGCGCGCAAGAGGTACTGGTACGCGCTGTAGGCCACGATGGAGCCGAACAGCGCCAAAAACAGCAGCGCTCCCCACGCCTTGGCAGACGGCGCGTGCGCAGGCACCCCGTGCACCACCGGGGCCGCGCACAACAGCAGCGCCCCTGCGCACACCATCTGCAGCGCGCTCGCCATGGCCCCCGGCGGCAGCGGCAGCCGCTTGCTCCACACGGACCCGAACGCCCACAGCGCAGGCGACAGCAGCAGCGCCACCGCCCCCGGCACGCTCGCCCGCAGCTCCCCGTCCAGGTTGAGCAGCACCACCCCCACCCCGCCCAGCCCCATCCCCGCCCACTCGCGCGGCCCCGGCCACTGGCCGAACAGCCCGGAGAAGAGC
>VGRA01000345.1 GCA_016875515.1 Deltaproteobacteria bacterium
TGCCCACAGAGGCTCTCGTGCGTCGCCGGGCAGTGCACCAGCTTCTGCCGCACCAGCGACACCTGCCCAGCCGGGGAGTTCTGCTCCGTGGCGACCGGCCAGTGCGCCCCGTCCGCGGGCCGCGCGGACTGTGCGGACTGCACGCTGGATCCTTCCGCCTGCGGCTTCACCGCGCAGTGCCTCGGCTTCATCGCTGAGGGACAGGACGATGCCCGCTTCTGCGGCGAGGCCTGCACCTCCCACGCGGACTGCCCCGCCGGCTTCAACTGCACCGGCGTCATCTACAGCTGCAACGCCGAGGGCGAGTCCTGCCCGGCCGATCCAGCCGCCCCCGCCGGCGAGTCCTTCACCTGCAAGGGCTTCCTGGTGGAGAACGAGCAGGGCACGCAGTTCTACTGCTCGGACAGCACCGGCACGCCCCACGAGTACTACCGCGCCTGCGCCCCCTCCTCCGGCTTCTGTCCCGCCACCGTCGCGCCCTGAAAATTCGGCATTGTCAGCCCCCCATTGCATTCTGTACGCCTGTTCAGGAGGCCAGACATGGCGGCACAGGCGGAGCTGGGATTCCAGGTGGTGGCGTGGAGGGGTGGGGAGCGGATCTGCTCCCCGGTGGGGTGGACCGAGCGCGCGGGGGCTGGGATCCCCTTCGTGGTGGATGCCCTCGCATTGAAGGTGGCCAGGCAGCTCGCCACGGGACACGTCCGGAGGCTCCAACCGCGCGCGGGCACGGGGCGGATGCGGCCGGGGCTCCGCGCCGCGGATGCCTGGGAAGAGCTGCTGTCCGCCGTGGCCAGCCTGGTGGGCCCGCTCCACGCCTTCTCCCAGTTCCCCCTGCCGGACAGCCCGGAGCGGTACGTGCTCGACCTCGCGGACTGGGACCGCTGGATCTGGCGGCTCGCGTCCGGCACCGCGGACGGGCGGGAACTGCTCCGCATCCAGTTCCGGGAAGGGCTGCCCGTGGGAGAGGCAGCGTTGAGGTTTGCGCCGGGCCTGGAGCCCTTTCCCGGCATGAACGGCTGGGGAGCTGAGGCGGACTGGCCGGCCCAGGTGCCGCAGCGAAAGGCCTCCTGAGCCTTCAGCCCGGGAGCGTCACGTCCGCCGCGTGGGGCAGCGCCGCCACCGCCCCCATCCGGGTGCAGACGCGGCTCCCCACCTCGCACCCGGCCGCCAGCCACGCCTCCACCCACCCGGAGGACGCAGCGCGGAACTGCGCTGATGTCTCGAAGCTGCGGGACAGTCCGGCGAGCAGCCCCGCCATGAACCCATCCCCCGCCCCCGTGGTGTCCACGGCCTGGACCTGCGGCGCCTGCGCCCGCACGAGGCGCCCCTGCCAGAGGCCCAGCGCGCCCGCCGGCCCCAGGGTGATCACTGGCAGGGCCACCCCCTTCTCCGCCAGCCCCCGCAGGGCACGCTCCGGGGTGTCCTCCCCCGTCACCCAGCGGTACTCGTCCTCCGCCAGCTTCACCACGTCCAGGCCCGGAAGGAGCCGGTCGAGCAGCCCGCGCAGGACGCCGGGATCCGGCCAGGCATGCAGCCGCAGGTTGGGATCCGCGGTCACGCAGCGCCCGGCGGCCCGGGCATGCCCCACCGCCGCGAAGGCGGCCTGTTGCGCCTCGAACAGCAGCAGCGAGTTGGTGCCCAGGTGCAAGACCCGGGCAGCGGACAACCACGCGCCGTCCACGTCCGCGGGCCCCAGCAGGGACTCCGCGCTCCGCGTCCGGTGGAAGCTGAAGCTGCGGTTCCCCTCCCCGTCCACGGAGATGAAGACGAGCCCCGTTTTTCCCTCGCGCGTCTGCCGGAGGCGGGAGACGTCCACGCCCTCCCCTGCGAGCGCCCCCTTCAGGAAGTGGCCGAACTCGTCCTCGCCCACCACGCCGAGGAACGCGGCCGGGGCCTCCAGTCGGGCCAGCCCCACCGCCACGTTGGCCGGAGAACCGCCGCTGCACCGCGTCCAGGTGACCGTGTCGCGGACACGCGCACCCGGCCGCTCCGGCAGGAAGTCCACCAACGCCTCGCCCATGCAGACGACCATGCGCTTCAGTCCAGCCCCAGCTGGGCCATGAAGTCCACCGCGTTCAACCGCCGCCCCAGCTGGTGCGCCACGAAGCGGTTGAGCAACTCCCGCGCGCGGGCCCGCTGGTCTGCCGGCATGGGCGTCCGCTCCCCCGCCTGCAACCCGGCCAGCGCCGCGGCAAGTTCGCGGGACACCGGCACGCCGTGGGCGGTGCGCAGGCCACAGGGCCCACACACGCAGCCGCCGTGGTCCGCATCAAAACGCACCGGCTCCACCAGCCCTCCCCCACACAGCGCGCACGCGGAGAAGCGCGGCATGAAGCCAGCCAGCCCCAGCGCCGCCAGCTCGAACGCAATGAGGGACGTGGGGCCCGCGCGGTTGGCCTCCAGCTGGCCCAGGTACTCCACCAGGATCCGGAACAGCGCAGGGTGCGGCTGCTCGTCCCGCACCAATTCCCGGCAGAGCTCCAGCGCGTACAGGGCCCGGGACAGCCGGGGCAGGTCCGTCCGCAGGGCCAGGTGGCTCCGGTCCAGATCCACCGAGTCCAGCCGCCACGTGCTTCCCCGGCGCGCCACCAGGTGGGCCCGCAGCAGCGTCCCGGGCTCCAGCGCCCCGGCGAACCGGCGCTTGCTCTTGCGCGCCCCGGCGGCAAACGCAGACACCCGCCCGCGGTGCTCGGTCAACAGGGTGACAATCCGGTCTGCCTCCCCGTAGTCCACCGCAGACACCACCACCGCCAGTTCGATGCTCCGGTCCATCAGCGCGGGACGGGCCGGTTGAGCCAGAGGAACACCGCCAGCCCCAGCAAGGCCACCACCAGCACGCCCACCGCCTGCCACCGCGCCCGTCGCTGCCGCGCACGCTCCAGAACGGCGGGATCCTGCTCGGCGGGGCGACCGTACGCGCCGTAGAAACGCAGTTCCAGATCGTCCTGCCGGAGCCCTAGTTCCTCCGCGTAGGCGCGGAGGAAGTTGGCCACGAAGACGCGGTCCGGAAGCCGCTCGGCGTCTCCGTACTCCAGCGCCTGCAACAAGGTCTCCGGGATGCGCGTGGTGCGCGACAGCTCTCCAAGCTCCCGGCCGCGCTGCACGCGCAGGTCTGCCAGGTAGAGGCCAAACGTCACCTTCGGATCCGCGCTCCCCGTCACGACCCCGTTCCCCCGGCTAAGGCTGCAGCAGGCCGATCAGCCCCTGGCAGTTCTTGCCCAATTCCGTGTCTGCCCCCGCCTTCACCACGCACGCCTCGAAGTTGGCGCGCGCCTTCTCCTTGTCCCCCACCTCCGCCAGGCAACGCCCCTCGCGGTACAGCGCGTCAGGGACGTCTGGGCACGCGTCCCGGTAGCGCCCGTACTGGACGCAGGCCTCCTTGGGGCGGGAGGTCTCCGAGAAGATGGTGGCCAGGTTGCGGAAGCCCAGGCAGAAGCGGGGGTTGGTGGTCACCGCGGCCTTGATCCGGTCCAGTGCCCCGTTCACGTCCCCCTTCTTGTACAGGGCCCACCCCAGGTTCCCCTGCGCAATGAAGGGGGTGGGGTACAGCATGTCGTTGAGCGCCAGTTCATACTGCTCGATGGCCGCGTCGAATTGCTCCCTGTCCAGCATCAGGTTGCCGAAGTTCGTCCGCGCCTCGCTGAAGTCCGGCTTGAGCTCCAGCGCTCGGCGGTAGTGGCGCTGCGCGTCGTCCCACCGGGCGTAGGACAGGTGCAGCAGCAGCGCGAGCGCGTTGTGGACCTCGGGGTTGTAGGGATCCAGTTCCACCGCCTCCTTCAACTCCCGGTAGGCCTCCTGAGGGCGCCCCCCCGTCTGGGCGTTGAGCCCCAGATCGTAGTGGATCCGCGCCCCCTGCCGCTCCTTCTCCGTGGGCCGGTGAGCACACCCGGATCCCGCGCTTGCGGCGAGGATCACAAACATGATCGGCACGACAGGGAACTGCACGCGGACCTCCTGGAGCGCACCACCCTGGCTCCCGGTCCCGCTGTGTACGGCAATCCGGGGCGCCGGTCACGTCCCCCGACACGCCGCGTCAGGGAGCGGCGCCCCGGGCCGCCAGCGCCCAGTCCCCCTCCAGCCCCAGTCCCTGGCGGAAGCGGAGGTACTC
>VGRA01000346.1 GCA_016875515.1 Deltaproteobacteria bacterium
GCGGAGGGCGCGGACCGCCGCCGCCGTGTCCGCGGTGCTCGCCGCTGTGGCCTGCGGTGCCGTGCGGAGGGCGAGGGCTGCCGCCGCCGTGTCCGCGGTGTTCGCCGCCGGGGTCTGGGTTGCCGTGCGGAGGGCGCAGCCCCCCGCCTCCCTCGCCCTGGGGCCTGCCACGCCCCTGTAACGGGCGGCGGTGGCGGTCCTCGCCGGGCCGGTACTCCCGGCGCTGGAACCCGCCCGGGGCTGATTGCCCGGCGTGGGGAGCGGCGGCGCGGTGCGGCTCGGCGGGGGCGCGGCCGGTGGGCTCGAAGTCCGGGGTCAGCTCCCGGCGGGTGTAGGCGCGCCAGATCTCATGCCCGTCCCCGGACAGCTGCAGCACGGCGCGGTCCAGGCCGCCGAAGAAGTTCCGCAGGTTGTCCAGGTCCCGCCTGAAGTACATCTCCGCCCGGCTGTTCCCGGCGGCCCCCACCACCTGGGGGAAGTCGATGATGGTGGGGCCGTTCCACGCCAGCAGGACGTTGTAGGCGGACAGGTCCCCGTGGATGACGTCCGCACAGAGCATCCGGATGACCTGGCCTCGCAGGTCCTTGTAGAGGGCAAGCGCCTGCTCCGGGGGGATGGGCGCGTCCATCAACCGCGGGGCGGGGTGGCCCTCGGGGTCGATGACCGCCTCCATGAGGAGCACCCCCTCGTAGAACATCACCGGCCGGGGAACGCGGACGCCCAGGGCATGGAGCTTGTAGAGCGCGTCTGCCTCGGTGGACTTCCAGGCGTCCTCCTCCGCCGCACGGCCGAACTTGCTGCCCCTCTCCATGGCCCGGCGGGTGCGGGAGTTCCGGACCTGCCGGCCCTCCTGGTACCCGGAGCGGTTGTGGAAGCTGCGGTGCTCGGAGTCCTTGTAGACCTTCGCCGCGACAATTTCCCCGGCGTGGCTCACCAGCCACACCTCCGCTTCCTTGCCCGTCTTGAGCCGGCCGATGATCTCATCGACCACGCCATCTTCCAGCAGCCGGTGCAAATCGCCTGAATCGGAACTTCCCAACGCTGACCCTCCCCGCTCTCCGTCCAGAATTTGCAACGGTGCGCGTGAACGACCCTTGGACTGTGACCGTGCCCGGGGAGGGGGTCAAGGAACGAGAAGGCTGATAGAAGAGTTGCCCATGTCTCACCCCAAGTACGTCCTGCGCCCGGAGACGGCCGTCCTCACCCGCGGCTTCGATCCGCGGCTGTCCGTGGGCTCGGCCCGCCCCGCCGTCTTCCGCTCCTCCACCTACGTGTTCTCCAGCCCGGAGGCGGCGGCGCGGGCGTTCGAGATTGCGCTGGGGCGGGCCAAGGCAGACCCGGGCGAGGACGTGGACCTCATCTACGCCCGGCTCTCGCACCCCAACGCCCAGATCCTGGAGGAGCAGATCGTCCCGCTCGAGCCGGGCGCTGCCTCCTCCGCGGTCTTCAACTCTGGGATGGCGGCCATCTCCACGCTGTTTCTCACCTTCTGCCCGCCCGGCAGCACCGTGGTGCACAGCGCCCCGCTGTACGGCGGCACGGCGCTGCTCATGGAGGCGCTTCTGACGCCGCTGGGCATCCGCTGCGTCTCGGTCCCGGCGGGGGACACCGCGGGGATGCGCGCGGCCATTGCCTCGGCGAAGAACCTGGGGGTGGTCTTCGTGGAGACTCCGGCCAACCCCACGCTGGTGATGAGCGACATTGCCGCCGCGGCCGAGGCGGCGCACGCCCACCCGGACAGGCCGCTGGTGGCGGTGGACAACACCTTCATGGGGCCGGCCTTCCAGCACCCGCTGCAGCACGGCGCGGACATGGCGGTGTACTCGGCCACCAAGTACCTGGCGGGCCACTCGGACATGCTGGCAGGCGTGGTGCTGGCGAAGAACGACGAGCACGTGGTGGCCCTGCGCGGCACCCGCGCGGTGCTGGGCAACATCCTGCAGCCGGACGAGTGCTGGCTGCTCAACGGGCGGCTCTCCACGGTGGAGCTCCGCATGACGCGCCAGTGCGAGAACGCGAAAGCGGTGGCGGAGGCGCTGCGCGGCCACCCGGCCATTTCAGAGGTCATCTACCCGCCCTACTTCACGGACGCGGAGCAGGTGCGCATCCGGGACGCCCAGGTAGCCATGCCCGGGGCGGTGGTGACGTTGGACTTGAAGGGCGGCAAGCCCGCGGCCTTCGCCTTCCTCCGCGGGCTGGAGATCACCCGCAACGCGGTGAGCCTGGGCGGCGTGGAGAGCCTGGCGTGCCACCCGCGCACCACCACCCACTCGGAGCTGTCCCCCGAGCAGCTGGACGCGGTGGGGATTGGCAAAGGGATGGTGCGGCTGTCAATTGGCGTGGAGAACTGGAACGATCTCGCCGCCGACTTCAGGCAGGCGCTGGAGGGGCTGTCGTGAACGCCGCACCGCGACCGCCGCGGATGGGCACCCTGTGGGACGCGGTGGGCAACACGCCG
This sequence comes from Deltaproteobacteria bacterium, assembly GCA_016875515.1. Classification (GTDB taxonomy): domain Bacteria; phylum Myxococcota; class Myxococcia; order Myxococcales; family Myxococcaceae; genus VGRA01. The sequence continues at coordinate 2,459 of VGRA01000346.1, forward strand.
TTGTTCCGCATCGGCTCGCTCTCGGAGGCAACCGGCAACGAGATCCTCGGAAAGGCGGAGTTCCTCAACCCGGGCGGCAGCGTGAAGGACCGCGCCGCCATGGGGATGATCCTCGCCGCGGAGGCGGCCGGGAAGCTGCAGCCAGGCGGCACCATCGTGGAGGGGACGGCGGGCAACACCGGCATCGGGCTCACGCTGCTGGGGCGCGAGCGCGGGTACCACGTGGTAGTCACCATGCCGGACAACCAGGCGCGGGAGAAGTACGAGTTCCTCGAGGCCATGGGGGCGGAGGTGCGCCGGGTGCCGGTGGTGCCCTTCAGCAACCCGGCCCACTTCTACCACCAGGCCCGCGCCCTTTCCGAGGCGCACGGCTGGTTCTGGGCCAACCAGTTCGAGAACACCTCCAACGGCGACGCCCACTACCAGACCACCGGCCCGGAGATCTGGGACCAGTGCGAGGGGCGGGTTGACGTGCTGGTCAGCGCGGTGGGCTCGGGCGGGACCATCTCCGGCGTCTCGCGCTACCTCAAGGAGAAGAACCCGGCGCTGAAGGTGGTGCTGGTGGATCCGTTCGGCTCGGGGCTCTACTGCCACGTGAAGGAGGGCAAGGTGGAGGGCAGCGGCGGCTCCATCACCGAGGGCATTGGCATCATGCGCCTCACGGAGAACTTCCGGCGCGCGCGCGTGGACGACGCGCTGCGGGTGTCCGACCAGGAGATGGTGGAGATGCTGTACCACCTGGCCGCGCGGGACGCGCTGGTGGTGGGCACCTCGGCCGCGCTCAACGTGCGGGCCGCGTACGAGCTCGCCCGCGCCCGTCCGGGGGAGGGGCTCCGCATCGTCACCTTCCTGTGCGACCACGGCAGCCGCTACGCCTCCAAGGTGTTCAACCGGGAGTTCCTGGCCTCGAAGGGGCTGGAGCCGAGGCCGCTGCTGCCATGAGCCCCTCGCGCCTGCTCGCCGCTGCGCTCGCCCTCGCCTGCGCCCCCCGGGCGTTGGCCGCTGCGCCCCTGCCCGAGGGGCTGTACGAGGGCGGGATGGGCTCGGTGCTGGTGGAGCGGGTGGGGGGCGAGCCCACCTTCCTGGCCGGGCGCGTGCTGTTCCCCGCCGAGGGTTGCACCGAGGCGGGCCGGGTGGTGCTGGACGTGGCGGAGCAGGACGGCTCGGTGGTGGGACGGCTGTACCTGTGCCAGCGGGGCCCGGCCTGCGAGTCCCGGCCGGTGGACTTCCTGGGCACCTGGCTCCCGGCGCAGCGGACGCTGCTCGGCCACGTGTCGCTGCCGCCCGGCTGCAGCTCGCCCGCGGTGGGCGAGGGCGGGCGCGTGGCCCTCACGCTCCAGCCCACCGCGGCGAAGACCGCCGCGCGGCCTGTGGCGCTCAACGGGCGCGCCCAGCAGGAGACGCAGCGGGCCGAGTCGCTCGCGTCAGAAGGGCGTGCTGCCGCTGCGGCCGAGGCCTACCGGATGTCCCTCACCTACGCCCTGGCCGCGCCCGCCTACGCGGGGCTGGCGCGGGCGCTGCTCGCGGGCGGCGAGCTGGACGCCGCGCGCGTCGCCGTGGACCGCGCCCGGGCGCTGGACGCGTCCGGCTGGGAGCCCTGGTACCTGCAGGCTCGCTGCGACCTGGCCTCCGGGGAGCCCGAGGCT
>VGRA01000347.1 GCA_016875515.1 Deltaproteobacteria bacterium
CGCGCAGCTGCGCAGCCGCCTCCCGGTCAAACCGGCCAAGCTCCGCCCCTTGCGCGTTGAAGGCCTGCAGCGTGCGCACGCCCCCCACGCCCTCCTGCACCTGCGCGGCCAGCGTCCCGAGCCGCGCGTGCCCCTCCCGCGCCCGCCGGAGGAAGGACCGGGTCAGCCGCACCGCCGGCCACGCCGCCAGGGGCACCGCCAAGGAGGCGGCGAGCGCCAGCTTCCAGTTGAGCGCAAACGCCACCGCCACCAACACCAGCAACTGGATGCCCTCGCGGGCCCATCCCCCGAGCGCGTAGTTGGCCGCCAGCTCCACCGAGGCCACGTCCGCGCCGAAGCGCGCCAGCAGGTCCCCCTCGCGCTGCTGGGACAGCTGCAGCGGGGACCACGCGGTGAGGGACTCGAACAACCGCCGGCGGAGGTCCGCCCCCACCCTCTGGCCGAACATCCCCATGGCGTGGAACTGCCCGAGGTAGGCGAGCCCCTTGAGGACGCCCACCCCCACCAGCGCCAGCGGGAAGGCCCAGCGCACCTGCTCTGCCGGCAGGTGCACCAGGAAGGGCAGCCACGCGGCCGCCAACCCCAGCCCCTCGGCGCCACCGGACAGCAGGAAGCGCAGCGCAGGTCCCATCATCCAAGCGTAGACACCGGTGGCCGTGCCCAGGATCCCCATGCAAGCGAGCGCCGCGAGGAAGAGCGCCCGGTGCGGCCGCGCGAGCGGGACGAGCACCCGCAGCGCCGTGGTGAGCTCGCCCCTCATCCCAGCGCCTCGAGCGCCGCATGGGCAACGCGCAGCGAGGGATGCGCCGCCAACACCCGCTCCAGCCGGGCCCGCGCCGCAGCCCGCTCGCCCATCCGGGCCTCGATGATGGCGGCCACCACGTGCGCGCGCGGCAGCCCGGCGTCCAGCGCGAGCGCCTTCTTGAGCAGCCCCAGCGCAGAGGCCGCCCGCTCCCGCTCGGGCCGCCCTCCCACCTGCCACGTGGCCCAGGCCGCGAACGGGTAGTAGCGGGGCTCGGTCGGGTCCAGGAGCAGCGCGTGGTCGAAGGCGCGGCGCGCGGCAGGCCAGTCCCCGCCCAGCATGGCCGCCTCGCCCCGCTTCATCTCCACCTCCGCCTCCGGGACGGTCCCGCCCTGGCGCTGGCCGCTGCGGGCCATCAGGTAGGCCACGTAGGCGCGGCGCTTCTCGGGGCTGCCAAGCACGCGCCGGGCCGCCCCCAGCCGCTCGAGCACCATGCCGAACAGGTCCTCCACGTCCGAAAGATCGTGGTCCGGGTAGCTGTCCGGGTGGAACGTCTCCACCCTGCGGGCGTAGGCGGCCTCCACCTCCTCCGCGCGCGCGGTCAGCTCCAACCCCAGCGCCCGGAAGTAGCTCCCGGTGATGATCTCCAGCGCCGCGTCGCGCAGGGACCGGTCCTGCTGGGGAGGCAGGCGCTTGCGGCGCCGGTGGGCGGACGCTTCCGGCGCGCCGTACGCGGAGGCGCCTTCCCGCTGCAGCGGTGCCAGTGCGAACGCCACGTCCCCCGTCAGCCGGAGGAACCAGAGCAGGCTCCAGCGCCGGTGCAGTTCCCCGCGCCCGTGGGCGAGCAGCTCCCGCGTGGTGGCGGTGCCATCCAACTGCAGCGCGAACTTCACGTCCTCGACGTCCAGTCCGAGCGCGGGAAGGTCCGCCGCGAACTCGACCGTGCGATGCGGGTAGCGCGTCCCCAGCCCGCGCAGGGCCAGCGAGAACTGTTTCGCCGTCAACCGCTGGCGCGCCCCATCCAGCACCGGCGCGAGCGCGGGAAAGGCAGCCTCGTCCACTGCTCCGCGGAAGCCGGCCCCCGCGTAGAAAGCTGCCCGCCCCTTCCTCGTCCCCACGAGCGACGCGGCGCGCGCGCGGACCCACGCAGACCACGCCGGGCGGAAGGCGTCTGCGGGGAGGGGGCCGCGGACCACCTTGAGCGCCAGCTCCCACGTGCCCAGGCCGCGCAGGGACGCCAGCCGGCGCGCCTCGGGGCCGGGCATCAGCCCTTCCCGCTCCAGGTGCGCCGCGAAGTCCTCGCCCGGGACGCTGGACTCAAAGGCCACCGGGGCGCCCTGCAGCAGGAAGAGCCGGCGCACCGCCTCGCCGTTCGCGATGACGAGGATGCCGTCCCGCCGCAGCCGCCACAGGCCATGCAGTTCCTCCGGGAGGGGGGACTGCGCCAAGTCGAACGTGAGGACGGGAGGACGGGCGAGCGTGTCCTCCCAGGCCTCGCGGGCGGCCACCGGCGCCGGGGCGGGCTGGGCCCGCTCCAGGAGGTGCCGCAGGCGGCCGACGATGTCTTCGCAGCGCGAGCCATCCGGGAAATAGCCGTCCGGGCGGAACTCGAGCACGCACCGCACCCCCGCCACGTGCGAGGGCCCCACGTGCGCCTTGTCCACGGCGAGCAGCGGGAGCCCCTTGCCCTCGGGCGAGGCGCGGAGGCTGGCCCCGAGCGAACGACCGTGGGCGCGCGGCAGGTCCGCGGCGAGCACCACCGCGTCCGGACGCTCGGCGGCAAAGAGGGCCTGGGCCTCCCCCACCTCGCGCGCCACCCGCACCCCGAACCCCGCGCGCGCGAGCGCCTGCCTGAGCGACTCTGCGGTGGGGGCGTGGGGCTCGACGACGAGGATGGCTTTCACGGGTGCCTCGACTGCGCCTCCTGAGTACCATGTCGTCCCCCATGGCGGACATCCTCGTCGTTGCAGGTGAAGCCTCCGGAGACCAGCACGGCGCGGACGTGGTGCGCGCACTGCGCGCCCGGGCTCCCTCCCTGCGCTTCTTCGGCATGGGGGGGAAGCACCTCGCCGGGGCAGGGGTGGAGCTGCTCTACGGGGCGCACGAGGTGTCCGTGATGGGCATCTCGGAAGTGCTGCCGCGCCTTCCCCGCATCTTGTCCGTCATGCGGGGGCTCGAGCTGGCAGCAGCCGACCGCCGCCCCGCGGTGGCGCTGCTGGTGGACATCCCGGACTTCAACCTCCGGCTGGCCGCCCGGCTGAAGGCGCAGGGGGTGAAGGTGGCCTACTATGTAAGCCCCATGCTGTGGGCATGGCGCGAGGGGCGGGTCCGGCAGGTGGCGGCGCGGGTGGACGAGATGCTGTGCATCCTCCCGTTCGAGGAGCCCTTCTACCGGCAGCGGGGGGTGCAGGCCCGGTACGTGGGCAACCCGGTGGTGGAGCAGGTGCCCGCCCCCGCACCGGCCGCGGCGTTCCGTGCCGCGCTCGGCGTGGCAGACGTCCCCACCGTGGCGCTGCTGCCCGGGAGCCGGCCGTCGGAGGTGCGGCGGATCCTCCCCGCGCTGGTGGGCGCGGCGCAGCGGCTCGTGGCGGCGCGGCCCGGGCTGCAGTTGCTCGTGCCGCTAGCACCCACCATTCCGCGGGAGTCCATCTCCGGTGCGTTCGCGAAGGCGGGGCTTTCCCCGGTGCTGGTGGACGGGCGGGCCCCCGAGGTGGTGGGGGCGTCGGACGCCGCGGTGGTCGCCTCGGGAACGGCCACCCTGGAGGCGGGGATGATGGAGCGCCCCTTCGTGGTGGTGTACGGCGTCTCCTGGCTGACGTGGCTGGTGGGCCGTCTGATGCTGCGCGTGGCACACGTGTCGTTGGTGAACCTGCTGGCCGGGCGGCGGGTGGTGCCGGAGCTCATCCAGCTGGACATGACGCCCGAGCGGATCTCTGCCGCGGTGCAGCGGGTGTGGGACGAGGGGCCGGCGCGGGCGGCCCAGCTGCAGGGGCTGCGCGAAGTGAAGGAGGCGCTGGGCCCCCCCGGCGCGGCGGCCCGTGCGGCGGAGGCGGTCCTGGGGCTGCTCTGAGCGGCGCACACGTTGAGCAGGCTTGGTGCTATGTGACCGCACCGTGAACCCCGCCCTCATCTGCCTGCCCACCTACAACGAGCGCGACAACCTCGAGCCCATCACCCGCGCCATCCTCGCTGCGGATCCGCGCGTGGACATCCTCGTGGTGGATGACAACAGCCCGGACGGCACCGGCGCGCTGGCAGACACCTTGGCCGCGGCCGAGCCCCGCATCCGCGTGCTCCACCGGGAGAAGAAGGAAGGGCTGGGTCGGGCCTACGTGGCCGCCTTCAAGTGGGCCCTC
>VGRA01000348.1 GCA_016875515.1 Deltaproteobacteria bacterium
GACGCGGCCGGGGCGCTCGGCGGCTCGCTGCTCGCGGACGCGCTGGGGGCCCGGGTGCGCGCGCGGCTGCAGACCCCCCTGACGCTGGCCTCCATGCGGACCTCCCCGGTGGACGCAGTTGCCTTCCGCGCGCTCCCGGTGACGCTGGAGGTGGACTCGGACGCGCTGCCGCTGGGGCCGCACCTGCCCGGCGTGCAGGGGGACGCCGCCCTCTCGCTGCGGGCGCGCGGCAGCCTCTCCGCCCCGGAGGGGGAGGCCACGGTGAAGCTGACCGGGCTGCGCCGCACGGGGAGCGAGCCTCTCTCCGGCCTGTGGCACCTGCGCGCGGACGGCTCGGAGGTGGCCTTCAGCGGGACGCTCGAGCGGGCGGTGGCGCCCCTGCTGTCCCTCGAGGGCCGCGTGGCCGCCCCCGCCGGCCTGCTGCTGCAGGCCCCCCTCCAGCAGCAGGCGCCGCTGGAGGCCCACGCCGTGCTCGCTCCCACCGCGCTCGCCTCGCTGGCTGCGCTCGCGGGCCAGCCGGTGGCCGCCCAGGGAGAGGTGTCCCTGGACGTGCGCGCCTCCGGGACGCTGGCGAAGCCGCAGGTGCACGCGGAGCTTTCGCTGGACCGGCTGGGGGCCGCCGCGCAGGCGCTCGGGGCGCTGCGGCTGCAGGCGGACGTGGGGCCTGCGCTCGCCACGGTGGGCGGGACGCTCACCGCCCCCGGGGGCGGTGCGCTGACGCTGCAGTTGCGCTCTGCCCGGGACTGGTCCACCGCCGCGCTGGCCGGGAAGCCCTCCCCGGAGGCCATCCCGCTGGACGGCACCGCGGAGGCGAAGGGGGTGGACCTCTCGTTCCTCGCCGGCACCCACCCGAAGCTGCGCACCCTGTCCGGCACGCTGGACCTCTTCGCGCGGCTGCACGGCAACGCCGCGGCCCCGCAGTACCAAGGCGAGGTGGCATGGAAGGACGGCCGCGTGGCCTGGGTCGGCTACGGCGAGTACCGGGACGTGCAGCTGAAGGCGCGCGCCTCCCACGAGCGCGCCCGGCTGGACACCTTCTCCCTCTCCAGCGGCGGCGGCACCCTCACCGCCCAGGGGGACGCGCTCCGGAGGCCGGCGGGCTGGAGCTTCACCGGGGACGTGGCGCTGAAGCGCTTCCCGCTCCTCCTGGATGACCAGCTGTATGCCTACGCCACGCTGGAGGGCGCCTTGAAGGGCGAGTGGGACGAGGCGGTGGCGAACTTCTCCGAGGTGCGCCTGCCCCACGGGGTGGAGGTGGAGCTGCCGCAGGCGAGGCGGAAGGACCTCCAGGAGCTGGACCGGCCCGGGGACGTCTTCCGCACGCGGGACGGCCGCTGGCTGGACGGGCTGCCCCGCAAGCTGCGCGAGGCGCAGGCCCGCGCCGGCACGCAGGCCCCCCCGGGGCGGCTGTGGCGCGCGTCGTTGCAGGTCGGCAAGGGGGTAATGGTGCGCGGCATGGACCTGGTGGCGGTGCTGGGCCTGACCGAGGGGTTCCGCGTGGAGTACCAGGACGCGCTGCGGCTGTTCGGCGAGGTAAAGCTGCTGTCCGGCCGCTTCGAGGTGCTCGGACGGAGGTTCGTGGTGCAGAAGGACAGCACGGTGCAGTTCCAGGGACTTGCCAGGGCCCCGCTCGTCAATGCCTCCGCCGCTTGGACGAGCGAGCGCGAGCAGGTGACGGTCACCATGGCGGTGCGCGGCACCGGCTCGGAGCTGCAGCTCCGTCCAAACTCCCAGCCCCCGCTGCCCGAGTCGGACATCTACACGCTGCTCGCCACCGGCCGCCGGCAACTGAAGCGTGGCAGCGGCAGCTCCATGACCGGGGCCGAGGCGGCCACGCTGGTGGGCAGCGCGCTCGCCTCGCAACTGCGCAAGACGCTCCCGGGCAAGGTGCCGCTGGACGTGCTGAGCGTGGAGGCGGGCGAGGAGGGCAGCCTGTCCGGCAGCCGACTGGAGGCGGGCACCTACGTCACGGACAAGGTGTACGTGGGCTACACCGGGCGGCTGGGGGCCAACCCGCAGCGCGGGGAGAACGGCCACGAGGTCCGCTTCGAGTACCAGGTGACGCCGCAGTGGAGCCTCGAGGCCTCCTTCGGGGACGCGTTCGCTGGCGGAGCGGACCTGGTGTGGACGAGGGACTATTGAGCGCGCGCACACTCCTGTACCTGCTGACGCTGACCGCGCTGGCACCCGGCTGCCAGGACGGCCGCGGCGCGCTGTCGGTGACGATGCGGCTGGGAGGCCCGGCCCAGTGCCTGCGGCTGGCCGCCACGGGGCCGGAGGGGGCGGCCGTTGCCTCGGACATCCCGGTGGAGCCGGGCACGGACGGGGCGCCCCGGGCCTTCACCGCCGCCATCTACCCTGGCGGGCAACTCGGCACGGGGAAGGTGTCGCTCCTCGCGCAGGGCTTTCCGGGCCCGTGCGGCGCGGGGGCCGCCACGCAGGAGGCACGCACGGGGGCCGCCTTCGCGCAGGGCGAGGTGCGGCAGGTGGAGTTGGCGCTGGCGCTGCTGGACCCGGACTCGGACGGTGACGGCTCCCCGGACTCCCTGGACTGCGCCCCCAACGACCCCTCGCGCCGCCCCGGGTCAGGGAGTGAGTTCGACGCCACGTGCGGCAACGGCAAGGACGACGACTGCGACGGGGAGGTGGACGACGGCTGCCCCTGCACGGCGGGCGCCACCCAGCCCTGCCACCCGCTCGGGCTGGACTGGCCGGGGCTCGGCAAGGGTGGGTGCAAGGCGGGCGCGCAGGCATGCCAGGCGGACGGAGGCTGGGAGCCTTGCGCCGGGGCCGGCTCCCCCACCCCGGAGCTGTGCAACGGCCTGGACGACGACTGCGACGGTGCCGAGGACGAGGACGCCGCGGACGCTGGCCAGCCGTGCGACTCGGGCAACAAGGGGTCCTGCGCCCCCGGAACCTTCCTCTGCTCCGGCGGGGGGCTCCTCTGCGCCCCGGACAACGTCCCCTCGGAGGAGCGCTGCAACGGGCTGGACGACGACTGCGACGGACAGGTGGACGAGGGCTTCCCGGGGCTGGGCCAGCCCTGCACCAACGGGCTGCTGGGGACGTGCGCCGCGTCCGGCACCATCTCCTGCCTGCCGGACGGCGGCGCTGCCTGCTCCGCCCCCGTCATCGCCGCGGGCACCGAGCAGTGCAATGGCCTGGACGACGACTGCGACGGGGTGGCGGACGAGGGCTACGGCGTTGGACAACCTTGCACCAACGGGCAAGCGGGCGTGTGCCTGCGCAGTGGGAACGTGGCGTGCCAACAGGACGGCACCTACGCGTGCAGCGCGGCCCCGGTGACACCGGGTCCGGAGAGCTGTAATGGCGCGGACGACGACTGCGACGGCGCCGTGGACGACGGCTTCAACGTGGGCCAGCCCTGCACCCTGGGCCAGGGGGCCTGCGCCCGGAGCGGCACCTGGGCGTGCAACGCACAGGGCGGCGCCACCTGCACCGCCGCGGGCGGGGCCGTCACGCCCGGCAGTCCCACCCGCGAGGTGTGCGACGGGGTGGACAACGACTGCGACGGCACGGCGGACGAGCAACCGGAGTGCGGGGGGCCGCGGACCGACGTAGCGGAGAACGCTTCGTCCACCTGGGCCGCCGGCGAGTCCGCGAACGACAACCCGTCCCACTGCGGACTGAACCCAAGCGCCAGAGCGGCGGGGCCCTCCACCTTCTACGTGGCGGATGACACCTCCAGCGTGCTCGCCGGGGCGAGCGCCGCCCGCACCGACTATCCCTACCCGGGCGTTGCCTACGTCGTGGGCTCCTACCCGGCCGGGCGCACCGGCGCGTGGGACCTGCGCACCACCTCCGGGCTGACTTTCCAGTACCGCGTCTCGCTCCCCGCCAACATCACCGTGCAGCCCTCCCCCGTCAGCCCGTACGTCACCCTCTGCTCTGCCGGGGGCGGCTACGCCGCGTACTACCCCGCTGCCTCGCTCGCCCCCTTCTCCTGGGCGCAGTACGCCATCCCGCTGGCCGGCGGGAACGGCTGGTACAGGGCCGCCTCCATCAACTTCGACGCCTCCCACGTGAACTCGGTGGAGTTCCAGTTCGACCCCTCCCGCAACGG
>VGRA01000349.1 GCA_016875515.1 Deltaproteobacteria bacterium
CGGTCCCCGCACAGGTGGGCGCGGTGCTGGCCTCCACCGCCCTGCTGGTGGGGCGCGGCTACAACCCCTTCCTGTACTTCCGGTTTTGAGACGTGATCCTGCTGCGGACCGCCAGGCTGTGGATCGTTCCCGGGCTGCTCGGCGCGCTCGGCCTGGGCTTCGCCGTGCGTCCGCGCGCCGGGGACGTGTCCGCGGTGGAGAACCGGCCGCTCGCCGCGCCCCCGCGCTGCAACTCCGTCGCGAGATGGTTCGACGGCTCCTGCACCCGCGAGATCGATCTGTACGTGGCGGACCACTTCCCGGGGCGCGAGCGGTTCGTCACCGCCGCCTTCTGGATGAAGGCCCACCGGGGACTTCCCCCGGAGGCAGAGGCCCTGCGCGTCGTGGAAGTCCGCTCTCTGGACGAGGGCTGGTTGGAGCGGCTCGAGGATTGGGCGCCGCTGGATGCGGGGACCGAGTCTGGGTGCAACGAGGGCGACGGAGGCTGCGTCCCGGGGCCCGCAGGGGAGCCGGACCCGGTCTCAGTGGACACCGCCACCCCGGCGGATGCGCCCCTTCCCGCGTGCGCGCCGGATCCGCTTCACGTCCCGTGCGCCCCGTGCGTCCTTGCCCCCGGGTCGCCTGCTGCCGCGTGCAGCGCGGCGCAGGTGGGCGCGGACGCGGTCGCAGCGGCGGGCACCGTCGACGCCCTGCCTTCGCCTTGCGTCCCGTCACCCGTCTCGCCCGTCGCGTGCCGCGCGGCGCAGGCAGGGGGAGACGCAACCACGGTGCCGGACACCGTCGACGCCGGGCTCCCAGCGGCGGGCCTGACTCCGACGACGCCGCCGCTCCCCCGTCCCAACCCCGAGCAGCTCCCGGCCCCCGCTGCCCCCCTCGCCGCCGGGCTCCCAGCGGTGGGCCTCGAGCCCACCCCGGCGCATCTCCCCGCGCCGGGCCCGCTGCAACTCCCCGCTCCCGCCGCCGCCCACGCCGCCGCTCTTCCTTCAGCGGTCCCGGCGGTGCCGGCGGGCGGTCTCGGGCCACCTGCTGCCGCCGAGGTGCTGCCGGCCGCCGCTACGCGCCCGCCCGGCAAGCCAATGAAGGTGGAGCTCTCAAACGGCATCCTCATCGCCGGCAGCCGGGCCATGCAGCTGTTCGGCGGGACGGAGCAGTCCGCGCAGGCGTACGCCCAGGTCATCAACGGCTACGCCGAGAGGCTCGCCGGCAAGGTGAAGGTCCACTCCGTGGTGGTGCCCTCCGCGGTCTCCTTCCACCTCCCGGCGGACCAGGCGCACCGCTCCCGCTCGGAGCGGGAGAACCTGGCCACGCTCGCCTCCGCGCTGCGCCCGGACGTCACCAACCCGGACACGTTCCCTGCCCTGCAGGCCTGCGCCTCGGACGAGCCGCTCTACCTGCGCACGGATCACCACTGGAACGGCCTGGGGGCCTACCGCGCCTACGAGGCCTTTTGCCGGGCCGCGGGCTTCTCCCCCGTGGCCCTCGGTGACTTTCGCCACGGACAGAAGCCAGGCTTCGTGGGCTCGTACGCCGCCTTCACCCAGGACGCGGCGCTGCGAGCTGCCCCCGACGTGGTGGACCACTACGATCCTCCCGTGGCCTACAGCGCCACCCGCTACCTGGACGCGCAGGGCGTGGGGGCAGGACAACCCGCCCGCTTCGTGGACCCGCAGCTGCGCGGGTACCTCGTGTTCCTCGGCGGGGACGCGCCGCTGCTGCACGCGAGGACGGAGGTGCGGAACGGCCGGCGCGCGGTGTTCGTGAAGAACTCCTTCGGGAACGCCTTCGCGCCGCTGCTGCTGTCCCACTTCGAGGAGCTCTACGTGGTGGACTACCGGTACTACGCCGGCAGCCTGGACGCGCTCGTGCAGAGGAGCGGCGCCACGGATCTCATCTTCTTCAACGTCACCCTCCTCGCCAACGCCGCGCCCCACCGGCAGCGGCTCGCCGTCCTGGGCAAGGGCAGCAAGGCGTGGGTGCAGCCCTCTGCGCGCCCGGACGCGGGGACGCCGCCGGGCGCGGGAGAGGCCGAAGCAGCCGCGCCAACCGGTCCAGCAGCAGTGCGGTCGGAGCTGCCCGCTGACGCGGGCGAGTAGCCGGGCGGCTCAGAAGCCGGACAGCTTGGAGATGATCTCCTTCATCACCTCGCTGGTACCGCCGCCAATGGTGATGAGGCGCGCGTCGCGCCAGGCGCGCGCCACATGGGTCTCCTCGATGTAACCCATGCCGCCGTAGAACTGCTGGCAGTCGTAGGCCACCTTCTGGATGGCGTCCCCCGCGAACAGCTTCGCCATGGAGATCTCCTTCACCGGGTTCTCCCTCCGGTCGTAGAGGTCCACCGCCAGGTAGGACAGCCGCCGCGCCGCTTCAATGGTGGTGAGGTGCTCCACGAAGCGGTGGCGCCACACCTGGTATTTGAGAATGGGGCGGCCAAAGGCCTGCCGCTCCTGTCCGTACTGCAGCGCCTGGTCCACCATCTGCTGCATGCCCGCCACCGTGGTGAGCGCGCCGACGAGCCGCTCGCCCTGGAAGTTGGTCATGACGTGGTAGAATCCCTCGTTCTCCTCACCCAGCACGTAGCGGCGCGGGATCCGGCAATCCTCGAAGAACAGGATGGCCGTGTCCGAGGAGAGGTTCCCCACCTTGTCCAGCTTCTTGCTGACCTGGAACCCCTTCACGTCCGTGGGGAACGTCACCAGCGAGATGCCGCCGTAACCGACCTCACCGGTGCGCACCGCGAGCGTGATGAAGTCCGCCCGGGTGCCGTTGGTGATCCACATCTTGCTGCCGTTGATGACGTAGTCGTCCCCGTCCCGGCGCGCAGTGGTCTGGATGCTCGCCACGTCCGAGCCGCAACCCGGCTCGGAGACCCCCAGCGCGGCGATCTTCTCCCCGGCCAGCGCCGGGGCGAGGAACTCCCGCTTCTGCTCGTCCGTGCCGAGCTCGTTGATGATGGGCGTGGCCATCTGGGACTGGACCAGCAGCGCCATGTTGACGCCGGCGTTGTGGCTGCGGACCAGCTCCTCCGCGAACGCCGTCACGTACCAGTAGTCCAGCCCCGAGCCGCCCCACTCCTGCCCGTGGTTGATGCCGAGCAGCCCCAACTCCCCGGCCTGCTTGAACACCTCCCGCGGGAAGATGCCGGCGCGGTCCCACTCCAGCGCGTGCGGGGCGAGCTCGCGCTCCACCCACGTCCGGACGGTCCTGCGGAACGCGTCGTGGTCGTCGGTGAACGGGTTGGCAATGCTCGTGGCCATGGGGTCTCCTACTGTGGCAGGCAGTAGCCCACGCTGGAGGGGGCGTCCGGGAGCTGCTGGCACGTCTGCGGCCGCGGCACCTGCGAGCAGGAGGAGGCCCCCGCCTGCACGTCACAGTAGGCGCGGCAGATGCCGAACTGGCCGGGCTCCAGCCCCAGGCAGTGCAGCGAGCGCGGCGCCGGCACCTGGCTGAAGCACTCGGCCGGGGCGGTGCAGGCCTGCGCCTCCACCTTTGCGCCGGTGGGCGTGGCGCAGTAGCTCACGCTCACCTTCGCGAGGGTGTCCAGGTAGCAGTAGGTGGCGTTGGGGCAGTCCGGGCTGCGCGGATCACACCCGCGCTTGCAGGCGGCGGAGGCGGACGTCACCACGCACACCTCGGCGGGGGTGGTGCCGCTCGCCGGCTGGCAGAGGATGCCGCCGCGGCCGCCGCACTTGCAGACGCCGTCCTCGGGATCACACGAGGTGCCGCCCTGACAGGCCTTGGTGCCGCCGTCCGGCAGCGCGCACTGGTCGCCGCCCTGGCACTGGGCCGGCGGGCCGAGCGCGCAGATCTGCCCCGCCCCGCACACCGGGCCGCCGGGGCCGCCGCACTTGCACTGGCCGTCCAGCGGATCGCACGTGGTGCCGCCCTCGCAGGTGACGCCCGTGCACAGGGTGGACGGGGTGCAGGCCCGGTCCGAGCCGCTGCAGGAGGCGGCGCCGCCCGCACAGCTGCACGTCTCCCCGCCGCCGCACACCGCGCCGTTGCACTTGCACTGGCCGTCCGCCGGGTCGCACGCGGTGCCGCCAGCGCAGTTGACGCCCGCGCAGGGGCTGGGCGCG
>VGRA01000350.1 GCA_016875515.1 Deltaproteobacteria bacterium
GACGGCCCGGTGCGGGCGGGCGTTGACAATCCCGGGTGGACTCTTAGGTTGCGCGCCGCTTGGCCCCCCCGGGGCCGCGACGACACAAACCCCAACCGGAGGTAACACCACATGGCAGCCAAGGAGATTTTCTTCCACCAGGGCGCGCGCGAGCAGATCCTGCGCGGCGTACGGACACTCGCGGACGCGGTGGCCGTTACGCTCGGGCCCAAGGGCCGCAACGTCGTCATCGAAAAGAGCTTCGGCTCCCCCACGATCACCAAGGACGGCGTGACCGTGGCCAAGGAGATCGACCTCGAGAACAAGTTCGAGAACATGGGCGCGCAGATGGTGAAGGAGGTGGCGTCCAAGACCTCCGACGTGGCCGGTGACGGCACCACCACGGCCACCGTGCTCGCGCGGGCCATCTACGAGGAGGGGTTGAAGCTGGTGGCCGCGGGCCACAACCCCATGGACCTCAAGCGCGGCATCGACAAGGCCGTGGAAGTGGTGGTGGCGGAGCTCAAGAAGATGAGCAAGCCCACCAAGGACAAGAAGGACATTGCCCAGGTTGGCACCATCTCCGCCAACGACGATGCCACCATTGGCAACATCATCGCGGACGCCATGGAGAAGGTGGGCAAGGAGGGCGTCATCACGGTGGAGGAGGCCAAGGGGCTGGAGACCACCCTGGAGGTGGTCGAGGGCATGCAGTTCGACCGCGGCTACATCTCCCCGTACTTCGTGACCAACCGCGAGCGGATGGAGGCGGTGCTGGAGGACCCGTACATCCTCATCACCGACAAGAAGATCTCCTCCATGGCGGACGTTGTCCCCGTGCTGGAGCAGGTGGCGCGCTCGGGCAAGCCGGTGGTGCTGGTGGCCGAGGAGATCGAGGGCGAGGCCCTGGCGGCGCTGGTGCTCAACAAGATGCGGGGCGTGCTGAACGCGGTGGGCGTGAAGGCCCCCGGCTTCGGTGACCGCCGCAAGGAGATGCTGAAGGACCTGGCCATCCTGACCGGCGGGCAGGTGATCTCCGACGAACTGGGCCACAAGTTCGAGTCCGTGGCGCTGACCGACCTGGGCCGCGCCAAGCGCGTGGTGGTGGACAAGGACAACACCACCGTCATCGACGGCGTCGGCAAGAAGGCGGAGATCGACGGGCGCATCAAGCTCATCCGCGCGCAGATCTCCGAGACCACCTCCGACTACGACCGCGAGAAGCTGCAGGAGCGGCTCGCCAAGTTGGTGGGCGGCGTGGCGGTCATCCACGTGGGGGCGGCCACCGAGACGGAGATGAAGGAGAAAAAGGCCCGGGTGGAGGACGCGCTCCACGCCACCCGCGCGGCGGTGGAAGAGGGCATCGTTCCCGGTGGCGGCGTGGCGCTGCTGCGCTGCCTCTCCGCGGTGGAGGCGCTCAAGCTGGGCGGCGAGCAGGACTTCGGCGTGGCCATCATCCGGCGCGCGCTCGAGGAGCCCATCCGGAAGATCTCCGCCAACGCCGGCGCCGAGGGCGCGGTGGTCATCGAGAAGGTGCGGGCGGGCAAGGGCTCGTTCGGGTTCAACGCCCGGACGGAGACCTACGAGGACCTGGAGAAGGCGGGCGTGATCGATCCCACAAAGGTCACCCGCAGCGCGCTGCAGAACGCCGCCTCCGTGGCGTCCCTGCTGCTCACCACCGAGGCCATGATCGCCGAGGCCCCGAAGAAGAAGTCTGCCAAGACCGCGGGCGGCGCGCCGGACTACGCCGGCGACGACATGGACTACTAGTCCCGCCGCGCCAGCGCTGAGTGCTGGAGGCCACGGCCCTGGTTCCCCAAGCGGGAGCCGGGGCCGTGATGCGCTTGCCTCCCGGGAGCCCCGTGCCCAGCCTCCGCGGCGCCATGTCCCAGACACCCCCGTTCCACGCGCTGTCCACCCCGCGCAAGCTGTCCAACGCGGAGCTCGCGCGCCTCCTCCGGCTGGACCTCGAGCCCGAGCTGGACGCCATCAACCTCTACGCCGCGCGCCTGGAGGCCACCGAGCACCCGCTCGCCCGGGCGGTGCGCCGGCACGTCATGGACGAGGAGCGGGAGCACGCGGCGCTGTGCTGGGCGCTGATTGCCCAGCTGGATCCCTCGCAGGCCGCGCACGCGCGCGAGGCGGTGGCCAAGCTGGAGCCGCTGGGCCGCGGCGCCCCGGACGAGGAGGTGGAGGCGGCGGGGAAGGGCGGCGCTACCGCAGGGCTTCCCGCCGCTCGGGGGGCGAGGCCTCGAAGTCCCGGGAGGCCACGTAGATGAGGTTCCGCTCGCCCTTCTTGCCCCGGTACATGGCGCGGTCCGCCAGGTCCAGGAGGCCTACCGTGTCCGTGGCGTGTTCAGGGAAGCTCGCCACCCCGATGCAGGTGGTGAGGTGCAGTCGCAGCCCCTCGCGCGCGAGGAACTTGTGGGTCTCCACCGTGCGCCGCACGCGCTCGCCCACCTTCAGCGCCCCGCCGGAGTCCGCGTTGCGCAGCAGCACCACGTACTCGTCCCCGCCGTAGCGGGCCACCACGTCCTCGTCGCGGACGCAGCGCTTGAGCAGGGCGGCCATCTCCACCAGCACCTTGCTGCCCGCGAGGTGGCCATGCGTGTCGTTGACCGACTTAAAGTGGTCCAGGTCCAGAAACAGCAGGCTGAAGGGGACGCGGGTGCTGGCCGCGGTCCTGCCCTCCTGGTCCAGCGCCAGCTCCAGGTAGCGCCGGTTGAACAGGTGGGTGAGGTCGTCCAGGTAGGCGAGGTCCTCCACCTCCGCGAAGCGCCCCAGGTTCTTAAGCGCGAGCCCCAGCTGCCCGGCCAGGTACGCCCCCTTGCCCACCGCCGCCTCGGGGATGGGCGCGGGCGCGAGCGTCACCGCGTATCCCCACGTCGTGTTCCCCTCGAAGGCGGGGAAGGCGAGCGCATGCCGCCCATCCGGGAGATCCCCGAGCCGGACCGGCCCGCGGGCCTGGGCGGGAAGGCGTGCGAGCAGCTCTGCCGCGAGCTCCGCAGGCGGGGTGTCTCCCCCGGAGCGCACCCACTGCATGCCCGAGGGCTGCCGCGTGTAGAGCAGCACCGAGGTGGCCTCGAGCAGCTGGCGGAAGGAGGCCGTGGCCGCCTGGTGCAGCGCGGCGGGATCCAGCGTGGTGGCCAGCCGCTGGCCCATCTCCATGAGCTGCACGTGCTGCTTGAGGGACGCGTTCTCGTCCAGGAGCCGCCGCGTGGTGAGCGCGCGGGAGACGGCGTGGGAGAGTGACTCCGGGGAGACCGGCTTCACCAGGTACTCGGCGGCGCCGCTCTTGATGGCCCGTACCGCGGGGTCCACCTTGTCCAGGGCCGTGATGACCACCACCTCCACCCGCGGCCAGGACTCCTTCACGTGGGCGAGCAGCCCCATGCCGTCCATGCCTGGTAGCAGCAGGTCCGTGACGACCAGGTCGAACGGCTTTCCCGCGAGCGCAGCCAGCGCCTCGGGGGCGCTGCCCACCGCCTCCACCTCGTGCGCGGCCTCGGCGAGGCAGTCTCCGTAGACCGCCCGCGACAGCTTCTCGTCGTCCACCAGGAGGATGCGGGCCATGACGGGGGCCTTCCTATCAGCGGCAGGCCCGCTGCTGGAATGGGATAGCGTCAGGCCGGCCCATGCCTGCTTCCCCCCCCACCCGGAGGCTGTGCGTGCTCGTGGATGCGGGCGGGACGCCGTGCGCGTTGGACGCCCTCTGCGTCCGCGGGGTGGAGCAGGCGGAAGGCCAGCCGGTGCTGAGGGACCTGTCCGAGGTCCTGGGCGGAGCGCCCGAGGCGGCGCACGGGCTGGCGGTGGCGCTGGACGTGCCGGCAGGCCAGGTGCTCCGGGTGCGGTCGGTCCAGGGGGTCGTGGATGTGTCCAGTGCGCGCGCTTACGCGCTTCCCCAGGGGATCTCGCCCCGCCTCGCGCGCAGGGTCCGCGGGGTGCTCGAGCTGGAGGGGCGACTCTTCCTGGACGTGGACCTCCTCGCGCTGGAAGGGGAGGCGCCCCCGGCAGAGGAACGCAGGTGCCCCCCGCCGAGCAGCGAGGTGCCCGCCGGAAAGGTGCTCGTGTTCAA
>VGRA01000351.1 GCA_016875515.1 Deltaproteobacteria bacterium
CGCCGGTCGCCGCGCTCGCCGCGGGACTCGCGCTCCTCGTCCCGGTCCGCCGCGCCGGAGGCCTTGTACCGCGCCGCCCCCTCGATGGCCGCGTCCGCGATCTTCGAGGTGAACAGCTTGATGGAGCGGATGGCGTCGTCGTTCCCGGGGATGACGAAGTCGATGCCGTCCGGGTCGCAGTTGGTGTCCACCAGGCCAATGACCGGGATGCCCAGGCGGTTGGCCTCGTGCACCGCGATCTCCTCCTTCTTCGGGTCAATCACGAAGATGGCGCCCGGCAGGCGGCCCAGCTGCTTCACGCCGCCCAGGTTCTTCTCCAGCTTCTCGCGCTCGCGCTCCAGCTGGGCCACTTCCTTCTTCGGCAGCCGGTCGTAGGTCCCGTCCTCGGCCATCTTCTCAATGGTCTTCAGCCGGTCAATGCCCTGCTTGATGGTGCGGAAGTTGGTCAGCGTGCCGCCCAGCCAGCGCGTGGTGACGCAGAACTGGCCGGCGCGGGAGGACTCCTCGCGCACCACGTCCTGGGCCTGCTTCTTGGTGCCCACGAAGAGCACCGAGCCGCCCCGGCCCGTCACCTCGGCCACGAAGCGGAACGCCGCCCGTGCCAGGTTCACCGTCTTCTGCAGGTCGATGATGTAGATGCCGTTGCGGGCGCCGAAGATGTACGGCTTCATCTTCGGGTTCCAGCGCTTGGTCTGGTGGCCGAAGTGAACGCCGGCCTCCAGCAGCTGCTTCATGGTGATGCCACCCGCCACCGCGTTCGTCTGCGTCTCTTCCATGTGTTCGTTCCTGTCCGCCACGCCCGCTGCTGCCGGTAGGGCCACCCTCCCGCCGCCCCCGACCACCGGGGGCGTTGAAAACGGAGAAGGCACTCGGCCCCGCCCAAACGGGCGTGTGTGAGTTGTGGTGCTACCCCGGAAAACCCGGGGCCGCGCACATAACAGAAGCCCCCCCACCCGGCAAGGTAAGGGCGGATCTGCAGCCTCCCGGCGCTATTGGCAGGACAGCGTGCCGGCGTACGTCCCGGAGGGGGTGGCCCCGCTGCCAGAGTAGTAGACGCGCCCCTTGGCCGCCCAGGTGACCAGGCCGGCCTTGCTCCCGGGGCGGCAGTCGGTGACGCCCGCGGGGCAGGCGCCCGCCGTGGCCGGCAGCTCGGTGGCCGTGCCGGCAGGGTTCTTCACCCCCGCCAGGTCCACCTTCCGCGTCATCACCTGCCGCTTGAACGCGCTGCCGTCCGCCACGTACCGCAGCCCCGTCATCCAGAACTCGGAGCCGGAGAAGGACACCCGCGGCCGCTGGATGGAGTCCGCCCCGTTCTCGGAGGCCATCTCCACCCAGGCGTAGTTCCACCCCGGGGCCGAGGTCATCTCGAAGAGCAGGTCCTCCACGGCCGGCGAGTAGGTGGTGTTGGACTCGGTGTAGGCCGTGAGCCAGTGGTCCGCCGAGGCGTACCGGTAGAACACCACCTCCGGCTCCCCGAGCGTCCCATCCGACGTCTGGAGGACGGCCAGCTGCGTCTCCGTGGACTTGCCCGTCCCGTCCTCCTTCACCGTGAAGCGGCGCACCGAGTGCTGGGCCGGGCTGCTGCCCGCCACCGGCGCCACGTAGGAGATGCCGAGCGTGCGCTGGCTGGTGAGCGGGGCGCAGGACTGGCTCGTCACCCAGTCCTGCACGTTGGAGTCTGCCCCCACCCCGGCCTTCACCGCCGAGTTGGACACCAGCACGGTGGAGGACAGGGCCCCGCCGGTGCCGTTCTGGAACGTCCAGGCCCCGTTCACGGACGCCGGCTTCACCTGCGCCAGCCTGAGGCCCACCTGCGAGTCCCGCCACACCACCGTCACCTTGCCGCTGCTGCCGCGCACCACGCGCAGCGAGTCCAGCTTGTAGGTGCTGCTGGAGCGCTTGAACTGCCCGCCCGAGTAGGCGCGCTTCACCCCGGTGGCGCCGTCGAAGTAGTAGAAGTCCAGCTCGTTGTCCCCCCACACGCCCACCACCACCACGCCGTCCCCGGACTGGGCTGCGGCCACGTCCGGGTAGGTGTAGGAGGAGATGGAGACGGGGCTGCCGGTGGGGGCCCCGGTGTTGTCCAGCTTCCGCACCTGGATGCCGTACGTGGCGCCGGCCATGACCAGCCACCCGCCTGCCTGCGTGTCCGATCCGCCCGTGGTGTTGGTGAGCCCGCCGTTGCAGCCGTAGGCCGGGGAATCGGCCAGGTAGTAGTAGGGTACCACCTCCAGGTCGGTCCACGCGGTGGCGTGGGCGTCCAGGGTCCCCGTGAAAGCCGGGTCGTCCACCACCCCGTCACAGTCGTTGTCCAGGCCGTCGCAGGCCGCCGCGGTGGGTGCCCCGGCGGTGGCGCTGCAGGTGGTGGCCTGGCCACCGGCCGCACACACGTAGGACCCCGTTCGCGCGCACACGCCCAGCCCGGCGGTACAGGCCTGTCCCTTGTTGGTGAAGGTCTCGTCCACCGAGCCGTCACAGTCGTTGTCCAGGCCGTCGCAGGACTCGGCGTTCGGGGTCACGTTGCGCACGCAGGCGAGCGCACCGGCCTGGCACGTCCGCGTGCCCGCGCTGCACACCCCGAACTGGCCGGTGTCGCACGCCGCGCCGCCGCCCGGGTTGCCCTCGTCCAGGGCGCCGTCGCAGTCGTCGTCCGCGCCGTTGCACGCCTCCGCCGCCCCGGGCTTCACCGTGCTCTTGCTGTCATCACAGTCCTGGGCGTTGGCCACGCGCCCCGCCACCGCCATGCACGAGTCCTGGCCCACGCCGGACGCAGCGCCGTAGCCGTCGCCGTCCAGGTCCACGTACCAGGCCTGGGTGGGCAGCCCCTCGTCGGCGGCGCCGCTGCAGTCGTCGTCCACGCCGTTGCACGTTTCTGCGCGGCCGGGGTGGACCGCGGCGTTGGCGTCGTCGCAGTCGGTGGCGGTGGAGACCTTGCCCGGCACCGGCGCGCAGGAGGCCTGGGGCTGGGCCGCCGCAGAGCCGTAGCCGTCGCTGTCCAGGTCCGGGTAGTAGCCAATGAGCGAGAGCCCCTCGTCCACCTGGCCGTCGCAGTCGTCGTCCGCGGCGTTGCATGCCTCGGCGGCGTTGGGGTGGACGGTGGTGCGGGCGTCGTCGCAGTCCTGCGCGTTGGCCACCTTGCCGGCAGGCTTGCTGCAGGCGTTCTCCGGCTGGGCCCCGGCGGCACCAAAGCCGTCCCCGTCCAGGTCCGGGAACCAGTCCGCGTACTGGACCGAGTCATCCACCTGCCCATTGCAGTCGTCGTCCAGCCCGTTGCACTGCTCGGGGGCGCCGGGCTTCACCGAGGCCCGGGTATCGTCGCAGTCGTCCTGGGACTGCACCCGCCCGGACGGGGCAGCGCAGGCCTGCACCCCCGTGCCCGGGGCACCGTGGCCGTCCCCGTCCGCGTCCGCGTACCAGGTGGACGTGGTGACGGCCTCGTCCACCTGGCCGTCGCAGTCGTCGTCCGCGCCGTTGCAGGCCTCGGCCGCGCCGGGCCGCACGGACACGCGGCTGTCGTCGCAGTCGTCCGAGGAGGTGACGCGGCCCTGGACCGGGGCGCAGGAGGACAGGGCGGCGCTGCCGGCCGCCCCGCGCCCGTCTCCGTCCACGTCCACGAAGTAGTCGGAGAAGGAGAGCCCCTCGTCCACCTGGCCGTTGCAGTCGTCGTCCACGCCGTTGCAGGCCTCGGCCGCGCCGGGCCGCACGTCCACGTTGAGATCGTTGCAGTCGGTGCCGTTCGCCACGCGCCCCGGGATGGCCGCGCACGAGGAGACGGGCGCGCCGGACAGCGCGCCGAAACCGTCCCCGTCCGAGTCCGGGTAGTACTGCGCGTACGAGAGCCCGTCGTCCCTGATGCCGTCGCAGTCGTCGTCCACGTCGTTGCAGGTTTCCGCGGCCCCGGGGCGCACGGCGGCGGAAGAGTCGTCGCAGTCTCCCGCGGTGGTGACGCGCCCCGCCACGGGGCGGCAGGCCGAGAGCGGCGCCGCGGTGTCCGCGCCGAAGCCGTCTCCGTCCGCGTCCAGGAAGTAGTTGGAGAAGGT
>VGRA01000352.1 GCA_016875515.1 Deltaproteobacteria bacterium
CCGGTTGGATGACGCGCTGGGGGGGCGGCGGGATGCGCTCTCTGCCTGCGTGCGGGAGGTGGAGCAGCTGGCCCGGGAGCTGGGCCGGTACGCGGCCGGCGCGGAGGGGGACCCGGAGCGGAGGCAGGTGGTGGAGGAGCGGTTGGATGCGCTGCGGAAGCTCTGCAGGAAGCACGGCCAGGACGCGGAGGGCCTGCGTGCGCTCCGGGAGGAACTCCGGGGGGAGCTGGACCGGATTGAACGGCGGCACGAGGAGGCGGCGCGGCTCGGCAGGGAGCGCCAGCGGCTGCAGGCCCGCGCGGTGGAAGCGGCCGGGGGGCTGGGGGCGCTGCGGCGGAAGGCGGCGGTGCGGCTGGAGACGCGCGTCCAGGCGGGCCTGTCGCAGCTGGCGCTGGGGGGGGCGCGCTTCACGGTGCAGCTGGCGGAGGCTCCCCTGTCCGCGGTGGGGACGGACGCCGTGGAGTTCCTCTTCACGGCGAACGCAGGGGAGCCGCTGCGGCCGCTCGCCCGGGTGGCCTCGGGAGGAGAGGCGTCCCGGTTGATGCTGGCGCTGAAGCGGGCCGGGGCCGGGGAGGCGGGGCCCTCCGCCTGCGTGCTGGACGAGGCGGACACGGGCGTGTCCGGGGCGGTGGCGGAGGTGGTGGGGCGGATGATCCACGAGCTGTCGGAACACCGGCAGGTGCTGTGCATCACCCACCTGCCCCAGGTGGCTGCGTATGCGGACCACCACCTGCGCATCCTCAAGGAAGAGCAGGGGGGGCGCGCGGTGTCTCACGTGGTGTCGCTCTCGGACCGGGAGGCGCGGACGCGGGAGCTGGCCCGGATGTTGGCGGGGGTGGAGCTCACGCGCGAGGCGCTGGGGGCTGCGGAGGCGCTGGTGAGGAGCGCGGCGCGGCGTCCTTCGGGGCGGGCGGTCCGCCCGGGGCCCCGCCGGCGGAAGGCGGGGTAACAGCGGGCCGGTGGATTCCACCATTGCCCTCGCAGGCACGCGTCAGGTACGGTTCCCGGCCGTGCCCCAACTTGCCGAGCAGGGCCCTGCACGCGACATGAAAGCACTTTCCGCGGGACTGACAGATGTGGGGCGGAAGCGTTCCCACAACGAGGACAGCTTCCAGATTGACGCGGAGCTGCAGCTTTTCATCGTCGCGGATGGCATGGGTGGCCACGCCGGAGGCGGCACCGCCTCCCGGATGGCCGTCGAGACGGTCAACGGCATCATGCGGAAGGCCAAGGAAGCTCCGGACACGCCGTTCGTCCGGAGTGACTCGCTCAAGGACGCCCTCATCCCGGAGGTGTTACGGGGCGCTGTGGAGCAGGCCTGTGCGGCCATCTTCCAGGAGGCGCAGAAGCAGCCGCGGTTGCAGGGGATGGGCACCACGGTCATCTCGCTGCTGGTGCAGGACGAGTACGCCTTCTTCGCCCACGTGGGGGACAGCCGCGCCTACCTCATGAGGGGAGATCTCATCCAGCAGGTGAGTGAAGACCACTCCCTCGTCAACGAGCAGATCAAGGCGGGGATGATCACGGCAGAGGAGGCCAAGAACTCCCGGTACAAGAACATCATTACCCGCTCCGTGGGTTTCGAGTCCGAGGTGCAGGTGGACGTGATGGGCGTGGTCTGCGAGCTCGGGGACCATTTCCTGCTTTGCTCGGACGGCCTGGCGAACCTGGTGGAGGACCGCGAGATGCTGGACCTGGTCCGCGCCGGCCCCTTTGAAGAGGTGCCCAAGAAGCTGGTGGCGCTGGCCAACGAGCGGGGCGGTGACGACAACATCACCGTCATCCTGGTCAAGATGAGCCCCTAGGTTGGCACCCGGGTGGGCGCCCCGGAGCCGCTCCGGCGCCAGTCTACCGGCCTCGGGGCAGCTTCGGACGGCTTGACAGCCAAGAAGGCCGCGTGCTGAAAGCCCGCCCCTCCGGCCGGAAACTTGACAGTGGCCGGGAGAAGGGTTGCCCGCCGCATGAAGGACACCGCCTACACGCTCATCGTGGTTCCGGACCATGGGTCCGCGGTCCAGCGCGTGCGGGTGGAGGGACGGCGGCTCGTCCACGCGGCGGTGGGGGTGGGGGTGGTGCTGGTGCTTGGCCTCGGGGCTTCCATCCACTACGGCCTGGTGGTGACGGACGCGTGGGAGAACGGCACGCTCCGGGACGAGAACCTGGCGCTGCGGGGGCAGCTGGCCGCCTTGAGCGAGCGGGTGGAGCAACTGCAGGGGACCGTGGACCGGGTGGAGCGTTTTGACCAGAAGCTCCGCGCCCTCACGCAGCTGTCAGGCCCCCAGCGCAGCCTCGCCGTGGGGCCCACCTCGCCGGAGCGGCGGGGGGGCTCGGACACCCCCTTCGTCCGGCCCCAGCCGGGGGCGGGCACCCGTGAGCTGGAGGCGCACGTGGACCGGCTCTCCGCGGAGGCCACCCGGCAGGAGCAAAACCTGCACGAACTCCAGGCCTACTTCGAGGACCAGAAGACGCTGCTCGCCTCGGTTCCTTCCGCGTGGCCCACCCGGGGGTGGGTGACGTCCGACTTCGGTGACCGGGATGACCCGTACACCTCTCAGAAGACCCAGCATTTAGGGATGGACATTGCAGCCCCGCACGGCAAGGCGGTCGAGGCCCCGGCGGAGGGCACCGTGCTGTTCTCCGGCGTGGAGGGCGGGTACGGCAACGTCCTCGTGCTGGACCACGGCCACGGCATCCGGACGCGCTACGGCCACCTGTCCCGCCTGCTGGTGAAGGCGGGGGAGAAGGTGAAGCGCGGGCAGCAGATTGGGGCGGTTGGCAGCACCGGGCGATCCACCGGCCCGCACCTCCACTACGAGGTGCGCGTCAACGGCGTGCCGCAGAACCCGCGGAAGTTCCTGTTGGAAGACGAAGCCTAGGCGCCGAACGCCCCTCCCGGCGGCCGGACCGCCGTGACGGTCACCTCGTCCCGGTCATGGTACAGCTGGCGCACCTGCAGCCGCTGCCAGCCGCCGTGCACCTCCAGGACGTGGCGGACCCGGTGCAGCAACGGGTTCTTGTCCTGCATGGGCAGCTTGATGTTGGCCACGAGCCAGGTGGCCCACCGCTGGCGGCCCCACCTGGCCAGCAGCGCCGCCACCTCCAGCGGACGCCAGGCCATGTCGCAAAAGAGCCAGTCCACGGGGACGTCCGGGGCATAGGCGAAGGCGCTCTCCCGGGCATGCTGCATCCGCGGGTTGAGGGAGAGGTGCGGGGCCATCCGCGCCGGGTCCACCGCGACCACCCGGGCCCCGCGCGCAAGCAACCGCTCCGTCCATCCCCCGGGGGCCGCCCCCATGTCCACGCACACCTCGCCCTTGCCCGGGGCCTGCCCCAGCCACGCGAGCGCCTCCTCCACCTTCAGGGAGGCGCGGGAGGTGCCGGACTCGCGCCACATGCGCATCCGCCCGCCCGGGGCAGGGGACAGCGCCTCCGCGGCTGCGTGCAACCCCAGCAGGACCGCGCCGCCCGGCAGCAGGCAGGCCTGGAGCACCTGGCCCCCCCTCCGGCGGGCCGACTCGAAGTCGGAGAGGCGCGCCCCGAGGGCCTCCTCCAGGGTGGCCTGAAGGGCCGCGAGTGACGGGGCGAGGCGGTTTCCCTCGTCCGTGTCAGGGACCCATGCGTGCAGGCAGATGGGCCCCTCGCCCCGGTGGTGCAACCGGGCGGCTGCCGCCGGGACGTCGGCCATGTCCGGGACAGCTGCCACCAGTTGGAAGCCGGTCCGGGCAAAGGCGGGTGGCTGGGTGCCGGCGGCGGGCGGGGCGGACAGCACGAGCCCCTCGCACAGCGGAACAGGCGCCAGCCCCTGCCAGGCGAGCGCCTCGAACAGGTGCGGCTCGAACCCGGCGCGGCAGGTCCAGGCCCAACAGCCCGGGGCCGGCAACGCCGGGGGCCCGGCCTGGGACGGGAACCGGGCGCGCGGGGGATGGGGCGGGGCAGGGAGAAGGGCGGGCGTGCCGTCCCGGGAGGGGGGCGCTCCGTTCCCCTGGCCCCTGCTGCGCCCCGAGGGGCGTCCGCCGCCCGGTCCGTGGCCCGGCGCCT
>VGRA01000353.1 GCA_016875515.1 Deltaproteobacteria bacterium
CCACCTACGACCTGCCCGTCTCCGGCGCGGAGCTGGGCGGCTCCCTGCTGTACGCCCTGGCATGGACCGCGGGGCTGCTGGCGGTGGCCGCGGCACTCTTCCAGCGGCGGGACTTCAAGTAGCGGGGCCGGGCTCGTCCCGGTCCAGGCCGTGCTTGTCCAGCCGGTAGCGGAAGCTCCGGAAGGACATCCCGAGCAACTCCGCCGCGCGCGTCTTCCTGCCCTCCGCGCGCCGCAGCGCCTCCAGCAGGTACCGCCGCTCCAGGTCGTCCAGCCACGCCTCCAGCGAGAAGTCCTCCGGGAGCTGCACCTCGCCGCCCGGTCCAGCCCCGGTACGGACCGCTCCCGGGCGCGGGAGCGTCTCGGGCCCCACCAGGTCCCCGTCGCTCAGCGTGGCGGCGCGCTCCACCAGGTTGCGCAGCTGGCGCACGTTGCCGGGCAGCGGCAGCCGCTGCAGCGCCTGCAACGCGGCCTCCGAGAAGCGCAGCATGGGGCGCCCCAGCTCCTCGGCCTGCTGGGCCAGGAAGTGCCGCGCCAGCACCGGGATGTCCTCCGGGCGGCTGCGCAGCGGCGGCAGCTCCAGGGTGATCACGTTGAGCCGGTACAGCAGGTCCTCGCGGAACCGCCCCGCGCGCACCTCCGCCTCAAGGTCCCGGTTGGTGGCCGCCAGGATCCGCGCCTCGAAGGGAACCTCCCGGCTGCTGCCCACGGGCTTCACGCGCCGTTCCTCCAGCACGCGCAGGAGCTTCACCTGCATGGCGGGGGAAATTTCACCCACCTCGTCCAGGAACACCGTCCCCTCGCCCGCGGCCTGCAGCAGCCCGGGCCGGTCCTGCGTGGCCCCGGTGAAGGCCCCCTTCACGTGTCCGAACAGCTCGCTCTCCAGCAGCGTCTCGGACAGCGCGCCGCAGTTGACCGGGATGAAGGGCTGCCCCGCCCGGCTGCTCTTCCAGTGGACGGCCCGCGCCACCAGCTCCTTGCCCGTCCCGGACTCGCCGGTGACGAGCACCGTGGCCCGGGGGCTGGCGGCCACCTTGTCCACCAGGGCCAGCACGCGCCGGCTGGCCTCCCCCTGCCCCACCCACAGCCGCCCGCCGTCCTGCCCCAGCTGCCGCCGCAGCCGCTCGTTCTCCACGAGGATGGCGCGCTTCTCCAGCGCCCGCCCCACCAGCATCCGCAGCTCCTCGTTGTCGAACGGCTTCTGGATGTAGTCGTACGCGCCGGCGCGCATGGCCTCCACGGCAGACTCGGGGGTGCCGTACGCGGTGATGAGGATCACCTCCGGCGGCGGGGACAGGGCCCGGGCGGCCGCCAGCACTGACAGCCCGCTGTCCCGGCCCAGCTTCATGTCCGAGATCACCAGGTCCACCGGGGCCTGCTCCAGCAGCGGCTGCGCGGCGGCGAGCGAGGCGGCCGTGGAGACCTCGTACCCGGAGCGGGACAGGAGCACCTCCAGGTACTCCCGCATGGACAGCTCGTCGTCGACCACCAGGATGCGCATGGCAGGGTGAGACTCTAGGCCGGCGGGAGCCGGACCACGAACTCGGTGCCCTCTGCCGGGGAGGAGTCCACGTCGATGACGCCGCCGTGCCCCCGGACGATCCCCAGGCAGATGGACAGCCCCAGCCCCGTCCCCCCGGGGCGCCGGGAATAGAACGGCTCGAAGACATGCCCCTGGTCCTCCACCAAGAGGCTGCCCGCCGAGTCCCAGACGCGAAGCGACACCTGGCCGTCCGGCTCCGCCCGGGTGGACACCCGCACCCGCCCGCTGCCCTCCACCGCGGCGAACGCGTTGCGCAGCAGGTTCACCAGCACCTGCGTCAGCTGGGCAGGGTCCGCGGCGGCGGTCACCGGCCGGAGGTCCGCGTCCAGCTGGACGTTGGCCGCCAGGGGATCCTTCCGCATCAGCTCCACGGTGTCGCGCGCGAGGACGTCCAAGCGGAGCGCCTCCCGCCGGGGGGCCGCTGGACGGGCGAAGACGAGGAAGTCGTCCATCAGGTGCGCCAGCCGGTCAGACTCCCTCACCAGCACCGCCAACAGGCGCTGGGCGGTGGCGTCCCCCGGGACGTCCTGCGCCAGCACCTGCGCCGCCCCGCGCATGGAGGCGAGCGGGTTGCGCACCTCGTGGGCGAACTGCGCGGCCATGCGTCCCAGGGAGGCCAGCTGGTCCGCCCGGCGCAGCGCCTCCTCCGCGCGCCGCAGCCCGGTGAGGTCCTCGAAGAGGAAGAGCCAGGCGCTGTCCCCCGCGTCCTCCAGCTGCGCGAGCGAGACGCCCAGCCGCCGGGTACCTCCCTGCAGCCCCAGCTCCAACTCGGTCCGGCCCGGGCCACGCGCCAGCACCCCGGGCAACAGCCGCTCCACGGACTCCCCCTCCGGGGATTGCTCGAGCAGCCCCAGCAGGGCGCGACCCGCGCGGTTGATGAAGGTCACCTGGCCCGCCCCGTCCGTGGTGACCAGGCCGGAGGGCACGCCGGCCAGGATCTGGCGGTGGAGCCGCCCCAGCTGCCGCAGGTCCGCCTCCTTGCGGGACAGCCGCCCGCCGGCCGCGGCGAGCTGGCGCGCCAGGTACGTGGCCAGGCCCGCCACGAGCGCCTGCGAGACCAGCTGGGCGGCCACCGCGGGAAGCAGCTGCGGCAGGGGCAACCGGTAGGCCAGCGGCAAGTGCCACACCTGCGGCCCCCAGGCGACCGCCAGGACGCTCAGCGCCGAGCTCCCCGCCGCCACCACCGCCCCGCGCTCGAAGAGGAGCAGGGCGCCTGCCATCACCGCCAGGAGGTACAGGACGGAGAACGGGGACTCGGGGCCGCCCGTGAAGGCCACCACGAAGGTGGCGAGCAGCAGGTCTCCCGCCAGCTGCGACCAGGCGAGCGGCCGCAGTCCCTTGTCCGCCCGCAGCCACAGTCCGTACAGGATGGTGAGCAGGTAGGTGGCGCTCAGCGCACCGAAGGAGAGCGTGTCCTCGGGGGCCAGCTGGCCCCCGGGGCGGGACAGCACGGACACGCCCAGCACCGCGAGCAGCAGAGACGTGGCCACGGTGCGGAACACCGTCAACCACGTGAGCTTTACCCGGAGGCCGCCCCCCGCCCCCGGGTCCACCACCGCGGGCTCGCTACTTGATGGCGCTCGCAATGGTGAAGATGGGCAGGTACATGGAGATGAGGAACCCGCCCACCACGCCGCCGAGGAACACCATCATCACCGGCTCGATCATGGAGGTGAGGCCCGCCACACCGGTGTCCACCTCGTCGTCGTAGAAGTCGGCGATCTTGTTGAGCATGCCGTCCATGGCGCCGGTGGCCTCGCCCACGCCGATCATCTGCACCACCATGGAGGGGAACACCCGCGTCTCGGACAGCGGACCGGCAATGTTCTTGCCTTCCGCGATCTTGGCGCGCACGTGGTAGATGGCCTCCTCGATGGTGCGGTTGCCGGACGTCTTGGCCGTCACCTCCAGCGCGTCCATGATGGGGACGCCGGAGCTGATCATGGTGCCCAAGGTGCGGGTGAAGCGGGCCACCGCCACCTTGCGGATGAGGTCCCCCACCATGGGAACCTTGAGCGCAAACTTGTCAATGAACTTGCGCCCCTTGGGGTTCTCGTAGGTGTACTTGAAGCCGAACACCACGGAGGCCATGCCCACCGCGATGTGGATGTAATACAGCTGCAGCCACGCCGAGGCGTCCACGAAGAACTGGGTGGGACCGGGCAGCGCGGAGCCGAAGTCCGCGAACATCTTGGCGAACACCGGCACCACCTTCAGCAGCAGCGCCGCCACCACGCCAATGCCCACCACCAACACGATCATCGGGTAGTTGAGCGCGCTCTTCACCTTGCGCTTCAGCTTCTCGTTCTTCTCGCGGTAGGCGGCGAGCCGGTTGAGGATGGTGTCCAGGATGCCGCCCATCTCGCCGGCGGCGCACAGCTGCACGTACAGCTCGTCGAACACCTTGGGGTGGTCCTTCAGCGCGTCCGCGAAAGTGGAGCCCGCCTCCACCTTGTTCTTCACCGCGTAGATGACCTTCTGGAAGGCCGGGTT
>VGRA01000354.1 GCA_016875515.1 Deltaproteobacteria bacterium
CCCGGCCGCCTTCTCCGCCGCCGCCACGGCGCGCAGGTCCGCCACCAGCTCCTCGTCCGGGCGCCGCCGCCCCGCCTCCGCCAGCCGCTGCTGCAGCCGCGCCGAGAGCGCCTCGAAGCGCGCAATCTCCAGCGCCCCCAGCGCCCCGCGGTAGCCCTGCCGCCGGTCCACCGCCTCCAGCCCCTCGCGCACCGCCTTCTCCGCCGCCGCCTGCAGGCGCGGCTGCATGGCAATGTCCACGCGCAGCCCGCCGGACAAGAGCGCCTGCTCGCCGTAGGCAGCGAGCAGCTGGCGCCGGATCTCCTCGGCATACCAGCTGCCCACCCGCGGCGGCCGCGGGCCGGCGAGCAGAATGGGGCGGCCCAGCTCCCGCTCCATCACCTCGCGGATGATGTGGCCGCGCCGCTCCATCTGCGTGAGCACGTACTTCTGCCGCGTGCGCGCCTTCACCATGCTGGTGACGGGGTTGATGCGCTCGGGCAGCTGCACCGTCCCCGCCAGCACCGCAGCCTCCCCCACGGAGAGCTCCTTCGCGGACCGCCCGAAGTAGTAGAGCGCCGCCTCCTCCACCCCGTAGCGCAGGTGCCCGAAGTAGACCTGGTTCAGGTACAGCTCCAAGATCTCCGCCTTGGACAGCGCCTTCTCCATGCGCCGCGTGAGGATGATCTCCTTGAGCTTGCGCTCCACCGTGCGCTCTTGCGACAGCAAGAGGTTGCGGCATGCCTGCTGGCTGATGGTGGAGGCCCCCTGCGGGTGGCCGGTGAGGGTGCGCCACAGCGCGCGCACCATGCCCGCGTAGTCCAGCCCCTCGTGCTGGTAGAAGTCCCCGTCCTCGGCGGCGATGAAGGCCTCCGGCACGTGCCGGGGCAGGGAGGCGAGCGGCACCCACGTGCGCCGCTCCATGTAGAACTCCGCGCAGGTGCTGCCGTCCGCGCACGTCACCTTGGTCACCTGCGGCGGGCGGTAGTGGCGCAGCCCCTCCACGGAGGGCAAGTCGTGGTCCACCACCCAGAAGGCCAGCGCCGCTGCCCCCAGGGCGAGCGCGCCCGAGGCGGCGGTGGCAAGGGCGGCGCGGCGAATCCAGGAGGCGGGCATGGGGACGGCGCGCTACCTTAGCCCGCGCATGCGCATCGTCACCTGGAACGTCAACTCCGTGCGGGCCCGCAAAGACCGCCTCCTGCACTGGCTCGCCACCCGCCAGCCGGACGTGCTGTGCCTGCAGGAGCTCAAGTGCGTGGAGGCGGACTTCCCGCTGGAGGAGGTGCGCGCGCTCGGGTACCACGCCGCCCTCCACGGGCAGAAGACGTGGAACGGGGTGGCCATCCTGTCCCGCGAGCCGTCCTCGGACGTCCGCCACGGGATGGCAGACGGGGTGGAGGACCCGCAGTGCCGCGTGCTGGGCGCCACCGTGCAGGGCGTGCGCGTCTACAGCCTGTACTGCCCCAACGGGCAGGGGGTGGGGAGCGAGGCCTACGCCTACAAGCTGCAGTGGTTCTCCCGGCTGCTCCGCGTGCTGCAGCAGGCCGAGTCCGCGGCCCGCCCCTTGGCCCTGTGCGGGGACTTCAACATCGCCCCCACGGACCTGGACGTGCATGATCCGGCGGCCTGGGCCGGGCAGACGCTCTGCACGGGGCCCGAGCGCGCCTGCTTCCAGCAGCTGCTCGGCTGGGGGCTGGAAGACACCTTCCGCCGCCACCACCCGGGCCAGGGCGGGCTCTTCTCCTGGTGGGACTACCGGATGCTGGGCTTCCCGAAGAACCGGGGGCTGCGCATCGACCACGTGCTCGCCACGCCCCCGCTCGCCGCCCGCTGCACCGGTGCCGGCATCGACCGCGAGGAGCGCAAGGGGAAGCAGCCGTCGGACCACGCCCCGGCCTGGGCGGAGTTCTCCGCCGCCCCTTAGACCCCATGGACAGGTGGGGAAATCCGTTTGACGATTCCGCTACAGGGCGCTACGAGCGCGCCTCCAAAAGGACCCTGAACATGAACCTGACCGCCCTGCGCTTGTTGCCAGCTGCCGGATTGCTGCTCACGCTCGCCGCATGTCCCCCCACCTACCCCAAGTGCGAGAGCGACTCGCACTGCCAGGAGAAGGGCGAGGTGTGTGTCCAGGGGCAGTGCCAGGAATGCGCCACGGACGTGCAGTGCAAGAGCGGCTTCGTGTGCGAGGCCAACCGCTGCGTGCCCAGGCCCGAGTGCGTGGCCACCACGGACTGCGGCACCGGCAAGAAGTGCCAGGCCGGCAAGTGCATCACCCACGAGTGTGACGACGACGGCGGCTGCGGCCCGGGCAAGAAGTGCCAGGCCAACCGCTGCGTGGTGCCCCCGTGCGGCAGCAACGCGGACTGCGCCCCGGGCGAGCAGTGCCGGGCCGGCAGCTGCGTGGCCATGCCGCCCCCGCCGGACACCAGCACCAGCAAGTGCGACTACGCCCCGGTCCGCTTCGGGTTCAACGAGTACTCGCTGGACGC
Organism: Deltaproteobacteria bacterium; assembly: GCA_016875515.1. GTDB lineage: Bacteria > Myxococcota > Myxococcia > Myxococcales > Myxococcaceae > VGRA01. The sequence continues at coordinate 2,472 of VGRA01000354.1, forward strand.
CGAGACGCGCGCCCGGCTCGCCGCGCTTTCGGACTGCATCCAGAAGGAGAACCGCGCGGTGGTGCTGGAGGGCCACGCGGACGAGCGCGGCACCGAGGAGTACAACCTACAGCTGTCCAACAAGCGCGCTGCCTCGGTGAAGAAGTACCTGGTGGACCTGGGCGTGCGGGACGGGCTGCTGGACGCGGTGGGCTACGGCGAGAACCGGGCCGTGAGCAGCGCGCAGACGGAAGAGGGCTGGGCGCAGAACCGCCGCGTGGAGCTCAACCGCAAGTAGCCCATGGCCGCGTCCGCCCCCCGCCTGCTGCTGTTGCCCCTGCTCGCCACGGGCTGCTTCTACCCGTCTGACCGGGGCCGGCTGCTCGAGCAGAACGTGGAGCGGCTGCGGGCGGAGAACGAGGCGCTGCGCAAGGAACTCCTGGAGACGCGCTCGCTGGTGGACGCGCAGCTGCCCCGCCTGGACGAGAAGGTGGCGCAGGTCAACAAGGCCACCGAGGAGCTGAAGAAGGCGTCCCGCCAGTCCGGCGCGGACGTGGCGCTGGATCTCCAGAAGACGAAGGAGGAGGTCACCGCGCTCAACGGCCGGCTGGAGGCGGTGGAGTTCCAGGGGCGCGCCCTGGAGACCAGCCTCAAGGCGGTCCAGTCCGAGCAACAGAGGCAGCTGGAGGCGCTCAAGGGGGACCAGGCCCGGGCGGAGGCGGAGGCGAAGCGCCGCGCCGAGGAGCTCTCCCGTCCCACGGACAAGCGGCAGTTGCTGCAGCTGGCCCAGGACAAGCTGAAGGCGAAGGAGCTGCCCGCCGCCCGGCAGCTGCTCACCGAGTGGCTCAAGAAGTGGCCGCGGGACGAGCTGGCCGCAGACGCCCACCAGGCGCTCGGCGTCTCCTACGCGGAGGACGGCAAGTGCCGCGAGGCGCTGTTCGAGTTCAGCAAGGTCATCCAGGACCACCCCAGGAGCGCCGCCGCCCCCGACGCGCTGCTGCGCTCCTCCACCTGCTTCACCGAGGTGGGCATGGCAGACGAGTCCCGGCTGGCGCTCGAGGAGCTGGTGGCCAGCTACCCGAAGTCCGCCGCCGCCAGCCAGGCCAAGGTCCGCCTGGAGGCGCTCAACAAGAAGAAGGGCAAGGGCAAGAAGTGAGGGCCCTGCTGCTGACGGCGTGGCTCGTGTCCTCGGCGGCCGCCGCGGCGTCCCGGGGCACCCTGCAGCTGATGTTCACGGGAGACAACGGGGGCGAAATCGCCCCCTGTGGGTGAGCGCACAACCCGGCGGGCGGTCTGGCTCGCCGAAAGACGGCCGTGGCGGAGGCCCGTAAGAAGGGGCCGGCGCTGGTGGTTGACAGCGGCAACGCGCTGTTCAAGTTCCCCGGCGCGGACGACGCGGCCACCCGCGCGCGCGCCCGCTTCATCCTCGGCGGCATGGGGCAGGCGCAGACGGCCGCCATGGCCGTGGGGGCCCGGGACCTGAACGCCGGGCACGCCTGGTTGCAGCAGGCGGCGCGGGCCGCGCGCGTGCCGCTGCTGTCTGCCAACCTGGAGGACACGGACCGGCGGCGCGTCTTCGCCCCG
>VGRA01000355.1 GCA_016875515.1 Deltaproteobacteria bacterium
GTCCCGCGGCGCAGCAGCCGCGCGGTGAAGTCCGCGATCCCCTCCTTGCCGGCAGGATCCAGCGCCGAGCCGGCCTTGATGACCAGCCGGACGCTGACGAGCGGGAGTGGGCCGCGCGGGGCGGAGAGCACCGTCAGCCCCTCCGGGGTGACGCTGCGCTCCACGGCGGGGAGCTTGAGATCCATCGGCGCGGCCCGCACGGGGGCAGCGGCAGTCATGAAGGCCATGAGGATTCCCGGGAAGGCGGTCACTCCGCCCCCTCCTCCGTGGAGAGGGGCTTGAGCGTGACGGTGACGCGGCGGTCTGCCGCGAGATACGTGCGGGCCACCGCCTTCACCTCGTCGTTGGTGATGGCGGCGTAGCGGGCGGGCAGCTTCAGCGCCTCGCGCCAGCCGCCGAGGAACACCTCGTAGGAGCCGAGCGCGTGGGCGCGCCCGCCGTTGGTGGAGAGCTCGCGCAGTTGCTGTGCGCGCAGGTTGTTCTTCGCCTTCTGAAGCTCCCGCTCGGTGAGGCCGTCCTTCGCGATCCGCTCGAACTCCGCCTGGATGGCCGCCTCCACGTCTGCCACCTTCCCGTCCGGCTTGAGCTGCGCCACGGTGACGAAGAGGCCGGGATCGATCCGCCAGCTCCAGTCCACGCCCACGGACAGGGCCAGCTCGCGGCCGTAGACGAGGTCCCGGATGAACCGGCTCCCCTCGCCCACCGACACGGCGAACTGGATGACGTCCAGCACCAGCGTGTCCTCGTTGGAGGCCGCCGGCCCGCGCCACGCAACCATCAGGGACGGTGCCTGCGCGGGGTGGGCCACCTCGGCGCGCCGGGCGCCCAGCGCCTCCGGCTCGGCGTCCACCACCGCCGGCACCGGCGGCCCCTTCTTGATGGTGCCGAAGTACTTCTTGATGAGCGCGAGGGCCTTCTTCGGCTCGAAGGCACCGGACAGGTACAGCACCGCGTTGTTGGGGGCGTAGAAGGTGCGGAAGTACTGCTCACAGTCCTCCCGGCGGATGTTGTTGATGTCTTCCATCCAGCCGATCACCGGCCAGCGGTACGGGTGGGCCTTGTAGGCCAGGGACTGGAGCTCCTCGTCCAGGAGCCCCATCACGTCGTTGTCCACGCGCAGGCGGCGCTCCTCCTTCACCACCTCGCGCTCGCTGCCGAGCATCCGGTCCGAGAGGGCGAGCGCCCGCATGCGGTCCGACTCCAGGTCCAGCACCGTCTCCAGCGCCTCGGCGGCGAACTCCTCGTGGTAGACCGTGAGATCCGTGGAGGTGTAGGCGTTGGAGCTGCCCCCTGCAGACTCGAGCGTCTTGTCGAACTGGCCCGGGCCGAACTTCTTCGAGCCGTTGAACATCATGTGCTCGAAGAGGTGGCTGATGCCGGTGATGCCCGGCCGTTCATTGCGGGAGCCCACCCGGTAGAACAGGTGCAGGCTCACCGTGGGGACGGCGTCGTTGGGCCACAGCCGCACGCGCATCCCGTTGGGGAGCGTGGCCTCGTGGACGTTGAACAGCTGGGACAGGGCGGGATCCACGGGGAGCTCCGCCGCGGGCTTGGCCTTCTGGGGGGTTGCCTTCACGTCGATGGCGCCTTCCTGGGCCCGGGACCGGGCGGGCAAGGCCACGCACAGCGCGGCGAGCACGGCCCTGGCGAACGGGGATGACTTCATGGGGCCCGTTACTCTACACGGAGTCGCCGTGGCGCCGCAGGAAGTCCAGCAGATCCGGCCAGACCTCCCGCTCGGCGTGCTGGCCGATGAGCAGGTCCATGTGGCCGTAGTCTGCCCGCGTCCCGGTCTCCACGCCGTAGAGCCGCCAGGCCTTCGGGCCGCCCAGCGCCCGGTAGCCGTCCCGCGCCGCGAGCGGGCTGCCCAGCCGGTCCAGCTTGCCCGCCACGACCAGGATGGGGACGCGGATGCGGGCCATGTCCGCGCGGAAGTCCGTCTTCCCGTCCGCGCTGGCGAAGCGTCCGAACTCGAGCAGGTTGGCCACCTGCAGGACGACCTCGGACTCGGCGTCTGCCAGCCCGTTGGCGACCAGGCGCTTCCAGGTGGTCGCGGGGACGTTCTCCGGGTTGGCCACGAGCAGGAGGAATGGATCCCGCTCGCTCTGGCCGTGGAACGGCATGAACACCTGCGCCGGCAGCACCACCGGGATGGTGCCACCGCGCGGCGGGAAGACCGGGCGCAGCAGCGGGAGGAGGCGCGTCACCGTTCCCCCGAAGTCCAGCCGCGTGGGGCTGCCGAGCGTGACGGCCGCCCCCACCCCCTCCCCTCCCTGGGACAGGTACGCGTACAGCGCCATGCCCCCCAGGCTGTGCGCCACCACGTCCACCTTGTCTGCCCCCGTCTCCGCGCGGACCCGGGCAATGGCCGCGGGGAGATCCTCGCGCCAGAACGCGTCGAACGCGTACGGTTCCCGGCCCTCGCGCCGCTGGGAGGCGCCCGTGCCCCGGAGGGACAGCGACCAGGCCTCCCGTCCGCGGCCGGCGAACCACTCGGCCAGCGAGAGCCCCTCGTGGAGATCCATGTTCCGATCGTTGGCGGAGATGCCGTGGACCAGCAGCACGGGCCGGCCGGTGGGCGCCCCTGCCGGCCGCCTGCGCGCCAGGGCCAGCGAATAGCCATCCCGGGTGAGGGCGCGTACCTCGGTGAAGCCCGGGGCGCGGGGAACCATCCAGGGCGTGGCGCAGCCGGTGGAGGCCATGGCCAGCAGCACCGAGACGAGGACCTGCGCGCGAGCGTTCACCGGAGCGACTCCAGCCAGGCCACCACGTGAGGGAAGACGTCCTTCGGCGCGTGCCCGCCGAGCAGGACCGACAGGTGGGTGTAGTCCTCCGCACAGCCCTGGAAGCGGTCCAACTCACGGACCGTCACCCGGGCCCGCGGCGCCCGCTCGCGCAGCGCGGAGGCGTACTCCGGGTGGGCCACCACGTCCCGCAGCGCCAGCACCTGCAACACCGGGACGTCCACGCGCGCGATCCGCTCCCGGAAGGACGGCCCGGGCAGGACGGGCGCCCCGCGCTGCAGGGCCTCCAGCCATTCGCGCGCCAACGGCCTCCCGAGGTCCCGCAGCCCCTCCGCGGAAAAGTGGGCCGCCACGTCCGGACGAAGCGTCGCGCCGTGGGCGTAGAGCAGCTGGAGCTCGGCGCGCCCCTCCCCACCCGCCAGGCTTCCCAGGTCCCCTCCCCGCTCGAGCACGCCGCCGAGCACCGGGTTGGGGAGCTCCCACTCCAGCGGGGTGTTGAAGGCCACGATCCCGGCCACCTGGCCGGACAGCTCGTGCCCCGCCGCCGCGAGCGCGAGCGCGCCCCCGTGTCCCTGCACCACCATCACCACCGGCCCGCCCCGGACCTCCCGCACCGCGCCCACCGCTGCCGGCAGCTCCCGGCCCACGAGCTCGGCGAAGTTGGCGCCCGGCGCAGGCTCGAACACCCAGACGTCCCAGCCCCGGGAGGCCAGGTGCGGGGCGAGCCCCTGCCCGTGGAAGTCGTAGATCTCCCTGCCGAAGCCCAGCCCTGGCACGAGCAGCACCGCGGGCCCGCGCCCGGAGGGGACCGCGGGAGACAGGGGCACGAGCGCGCGCGGAGCGCCGTGCGCCCCGTTGAACGCCGCGGCCAGGCACAGCAGCACCAGCAGGCGGATCACAGCTCTACCAGCCCGGCCTTCAGCGCGAGCACCACCGCCTCCACGTGGGAGTAGACCCCCATCTTCTTGTAGAGGTGCCCGAGGTGGGTGCGGACGCTCCGCCGCTCCAGCGTCATGACCTGTCCCACCTCCGCGTTGGACAGCCCCTTCGCCACGTAGCGGAGGACCTCGAACTCCACCTCCGTCAGCCCCCAGGGATCCCGAGGAGGCGCCGCCGGCCTGGCCTGCAGGGACTGGAAGTAGTTCCAGAACCGGCGGGCGATGACCGGCTCCAGCACCGTCCCGCCCTGCATGACCCCCTGGATGGCGGCGCGGATCTTCTCCGGCCCCATGCGCTTAACCAGGTACCCGGACGCCCCGGCCTGGATGGCCTCGTACACCTT
>VGRA01000356.1 GCA_016875515.1 Deltaproteobacteria bacterium
GCGGCTCGGACAACAGGCGGGGGCCCTCCGCGCGCATCCGCGCATCCTTGAGGCCCGCGAGCGTGCAACGCCCGGGGAAGCGCGCGTCGCGGCAGCGCAGGAAGAAGACCGCCACCTCGCCCTCTGCCAGCTCCGCGTCGTCCGGCAGCCGCGCCGCCCAGGGGCCGTGGCGCCCGCCCAGCTGCAGGAGTTCCACCTCCGCCGGGCCGCGCCCCTTCCAGTCCTCCAGCACGCGCAGGCGGCTCCAGATGGTCATCCGGCGCACGTTCTCCCCGGGGCCCAGCCGCGTCTCCGTCCGCTCCACCCGCGCCCGCACCACCCGGTCCGCCCCGGCGGCGCGCTCGGCCGCCGTGCGCGCCTTCACGGTGGACGCCTGTGCAGCGGCCCCGCACAGGGCCACCAGCCCCACCGCTGCCCATGCACGCACGCTCACGGTGTCACCTCCCGCAAGACCGACACGGTGTGCGCCACCACCGCCTCGTCGCCGGACGGCCCATTCGCCGGGACCACCTGCCCCAGCTCCCGCAGCGCCGCTCCCGCCGAGGGGGCCGCCGCCACGCAGCGCACGCGCCCCAGCCAGGAGGCCAGCGCGTCCACCCCCACCGACTCCTCCAGCCGGCCCACCGCCGCGGCAGACGTGAAGACCACCGCGTCCGGCGGCGCGTGCCAGAGTGCCTGCCACGGCGCCTCGGGCGGGGGCCGGCGGGAGGCCACCACCGCGGTGACCGGGACGTCCCGCTCGAGCAGCGCCTCGCGCAGCGCGGTGTCTCCCTCCGCGTGCAGCAGGACGGCGGCGTCCGCATCGAACTGCGTGGCCACCACGCGGGCGAGCAGCGCCGGCTGGCCCTCCACGGCGCGGACGTTGAACCCGGACAGGCGCGCCACCCGCGCCACCGCGGATCCGGCGCACGCGAGCGGAAGTACTCTCCACCGCTCCAGGGTGCCCGCCTCCCGCGCCGCCGCCTCCAGGTGCAGCAGCGACTCCACCGAGTCCACCACCCAGCACCCCAGCCGCCCGGGCTGCTCTGCGAGCGCCCTCAAGCCCGGCCCGCCTGCAGCATCTCCCAGGGGTGGCACGGCGTGCACGAGGAGCCCCTCCTCCTCCAGCAGGAAGGACAGGGTGGCACGCTCACCGGGGCCGCACGTCACCCACACGGAAGCGCCTGCTGGCGTCACTTGAGGTTCCCGAGGAGGAACTCGGCGAGCAGGTCCGCCTCGCTCTTCCCGCGTGCGGCGGGCTTCACCGCCGGGGGCTGGTTGGCGGGCGTGGCCGAGGCGGGAGCCCGTGGAGAAACCGTCGGGACCGAGGCCTCGGTGACGAAACCGCCCTCCACCTCGTAGGCCGTGTCCCCCAGCACCACCGAGTCCGAGAGGACCTCCGCCCCGAGCGCGCGCAGTTGCTCGGCGGTCTTCACTTTGTCCAGCAGCTCGGCCGCGTCCTCCCCCGCCACCAGGGCCGTGAAGTGGTAGGCCGCCCCGAGTCCGAAGGAGCGCCCTTCCCCGGGGACGAGCATCCGGTCCGCCTGCACGTCCGCGCGGCCGGCGAGGATCCAGTCCTCGAGCTTCTGCTGCGAGATGAAATATCGGGCCACGGCGAACACCTTAGCACCGCCGGGCGCTGACGCGCGTTGCAGCCGCTCGCCCGAGGACGATATGACGCCCCACCTTTTTCCGGGTGCGCGCGCACCACACAGCAGGGAGAGACGACATGGCCGGACAAGACGTGGTGGACGTGGGAGACGCGGACTTCAAGGCGCAGGTGGTGGACAGCCCGGTGCCGGTGCTCGTGGACTTCTGGGCCACGTGGTGCGCCCCCTGCAAGGCCATTGCCCCCGCCGTGGACGAGCTGGCGGCGCAGTACCGTGGCAAGGTGAAGGTGACAAAGGTCAACATCGACCTGCACCAGGCCACCGCGCAGCAGTTCGGCATCCGCTCCATCCCCACCCTGCTCGTCTTCAAGGGCGGCCGCGTGGTGGAGCAGCTCGTCGGGGCGCAGGACGCCAAGCGGCGCATCGAGGCGGCCCTCCAGAAGGCGCTCCAGGGCTGATGGCTGCCCGCCGCAAGGGCCCGCCCGCGTCCCCGCCGCCGTCCGTGCAGGCGTGGGGGGAGCTGCTCGGCGAGGCCATTGGCCGCGGCATGGCGCGCGGGTTCCACGCGGGACTCTCCCAGCTGGGGCTCACCCAGCCGGGGGCCCCGTTCGGGCCGCGCCCCCGCGGCCGTCCCCCCAAGGCCGTCCCGCTCCCGGTCCCCGCCGACAAGCGGTGCCAGGTGAAGGGCTGCCCCCGCCCCGCCCGCAGCAAGGGGCTGTGCGGCGCGCACTACCAGGCCGAGCGGCGCCGCAACGCGCGCTGAGGCAGGCCGATCTGCCCGCAAACGGCGCGGGCGTTTTGTCTTCCGCTCGCACGGGGAATCATCCACCATGCGCCGCGCGCGCATGCTCGGGACGTTCCTCAAGCCAGACGTCGAGGAGTTGATCGCCCACAAGGACTGGGCCTCGCTCCGGGACGTGCTGCTGGACCTGGACCCGCCGGACGTGGCGGAGGTGCTGGAGGACCTCCCCCCGGAGGACAGCGGCATCCTCTTCCGCCTCCTCCCGCGCGACCGCGCCGCCACCGTCTTCGAGTACCTGCCGCTGGACCAGCAGACGGAGCTCATCGGGACGCTCGGCACCGAGCAACTGATGGCGGTTCTGAACGAAATGGCGCCGGATGACCGCACGCGCCTCTTCGAGGAACTCCCCGCGGAGGTGACGCGGCGCGCGCTCGCCACGCTCAACCCCGAGGAGCTGAAGGTCGCCCGACAGCTGCTCGGCTACCCGGAGCGCTCCGCCGGCCGGTACATGACGCCGGACTACCTGGCCGTGCGGCCGGGCATGACCGCCGCCGAGGCGCTCGAGTACATCCGCCAGAACGCGAAGAAGTCCGAGACGCTCAACGTGGTCTTCGTCACCGACGAGCGCGGCTACCTGCTGGACGACCTCCGCCTGGCCACACTGGTGCTCGCGCGCCCGGACCAGCCCGTGGGGGAGCTGAACGACCGGCACCTCGTCTCCATCCCCGCCACCGCGCCGCGGGACCAGGTGGTGGCCGAGTTCGAGAAGTACGACCGCGTGGCCCTCCCCGTCACCGACAGCCAGGGCGTGTTGGTCGGCATCATCACGGTGGACGACGTGCTCGACGTGGCCGAGGAGGAGGCCACCGAGGACATCCAGAAGATGGGCGGCATGGCGGCTTTGGAAGCGCCCTACATGGAGAGCGGCTTCGTGGACATGGTCCGCAAGCGCGCCGGCTGGCTCGCCGTGCTGTTCCTCGGCGAGATGCTGACCGCCACAGCCATGGGCCACTTCGAGCACGAGATCGCCCGCGCCGTGGTGCTCGCCACCTTTCTCCCGCTCATCATCAGCTCCGGCGGCAACTCCGGCTCCCAGGCCACCTCGCTCATCATCCGCTCGCTGGCCGTGCGCGAGCTGGAGCTCAAGGACTGGTGGCGCGTCTTCGTGCGGGAGCTGGGCAGCGGCACGGTGCTGGGCCTCATCCTCGCGCTCATCGGCATGGCGCGCATCCTCGCGTGGCAACGGCTCGGCCTCCACGACTACGGGCCCCATGCCCTTGCCATTGCCCTGGCCGTGGGCGGGAGCCTCGTGGGCGTGGTGTTGCTCGGCACCCTCGCCGGCTCCATGCTGCCGTTCGTGCTGCGACGCGTGGGGTTTGATCCCGCCACCGCCTCCGCCCCGGCCGTGGCCACGCTGGTGGACGTGGGAGGCTTGGTCATCTACTTCACGCTCGCCAGCATCGCACTCGGACGGATCGAGCCCCCCTGAGCGCAGGGCAGCCGGACAGCGCGGCGGGCCGGTGCAGGCCCCTGCACCCATCTCCACCGTTCTGGACATGGCGAACCGCCACCTGCCCGACATCCACGACGCGTGGCTCCGCGGGGCCGCGGCGGGCGCGTTGGCGGTGCTGCCGTGGATGGCCACGGTGATGCTGGGTGCGGCGGCGGCGGGCCGGGACGCGCTCGCCCCGCT
>VGRA01000357.1 GCA_016875515.1 Deltaproteobacteria bacterium
TGGGCGCGGGAGGTGGAGGCCGGGCGCCGGCGGGAGCAGGTGCTGGCGGGCCAGCTGCGGGAGGGGCTGGCGTCGCTCGAGGCGGTGCACGCCGAGCGGGACGCGCTCGCGCGGAAGGTGGAGGCGGCGGCGTCTTCCGGGGAGGCACGAGCGACCACGGACGCGGTGGAGCGGGGTGCGCTGAGGGCGCAGCTGGAGGCTTCCGCAGAGCAGGCCGCCGTTGCGCAGGAGCGGGCCCGGCTGGCCGAGGGACGTGCCGTGGCGGCGGAGGAGGAAGCCCGGGTCCTGAGGCTTCGGGTCTCCGGGGCGGAGGCGCAGGCAAGCGGGCTCCAGCGGCGGCTCGCCGAGGTGGAGACGGAGGCCAGGGCAGCGCAGGGGCGGCTTGTGGAGGCGCTCGCCGAGTCACGGCGGCAGGCAGCGGCCCCGGCAGGCGCGGAGGGCAGGGGCGCAGCGCTCCAGCGGGCTTCCCTGGCGGAGGGCCTGTCCGCGGCCCGCCCGGGCCCGGCCGGTGACTCCGGTGCGCCGCGGCTGGCAGCTGCCGGGACCGGCATCCCGCCGGGGAGGGCGGGTGCTTCGCCCGCGGTTGCCGGGGACGTGGCCGCGTGGGGCGCGGAGCAGACTCAACTGCAGCGGCGGGTGGCGGAGCTCGAAGGTCAGCTGCGCGAGCGGACGCGGGCCTACGACGCGCTGTGCCGGGTGCGGGAGGAGACCGAGGCGCGGTTCCAGAATTCCGAGCAGGCGTTGCGGGCCTTGCGCGAGGCGCTGGACGCCGCGGCCCGGGGGCGGTGAGGGGCGGACATGCAGGCATTCTCCAAGTACGAGGGGCTGGGCAACGACTTCCTGGTGGTGGACCGGCGGGAGTCCGGGTTGGACGTCACCGCGGACGAGTCCCGGGCCTGGTGTGACCGCCGCCGCGGGGTGGGCGGGGATGGGGTGTTGGCACTGCTGCCCTCGCCGCGGGCCTTCGCCCGCATGGTGGTGCACAACGCGGACGGCAGCGTGGCGGAGATGTGCGGGAACGGGCTGCGCTGCGCGGTGAAGTACCTGCTGGACGGCGTTGCGGGAGCCCCGGACCGGGTGGCGGTGGAGACCGGCGCGGGGGTGCTCGAGTGCGAGGCGCGGCGCGAGGCTGGCCGGGTGGTGGAGGTGGAGGTGGCCATGGGGCCAGCCCGGCTGGTGGCGGCCAACCTGCCGTCCGGTGACACGGGCCAGCCCTTCGTGCGCGCCGAGGTGCCCGGCCACGCGGGCGTGCACGGGACGGCGGTCAACCTCGGCAACCCGCACCTGGTGTTGTGGAACGTTCCTGCGAGCCGCGCCGCGGAGCTGGGGCCGGTGCTGGAGCACCACCCGGCGTTCCGCGAGCGGACCAACGTGGAGTTCGTGGCACGGCTGGGGGAGGGGCTGGACGTCACGGTGTGGGAGCGCGGCTGTGGCCTGACGCTCGCGTGCGGGACGGGGGCCTGTGTGGCGGCGGTGGACGCGGTGCTCGCCGGGGAGCTGCCGGCGGGGACATGGCTGCCGGTGCGGCTGCCCGGCGGGCCGCTCTCCATCCGGGTGGCGGCGGATCTCTCCGGGGTGTGGATGCGCGGCCCGGTGCGGCACGTGTTCGAAGGGGTGCTCTGAGCGCGGGGCGCCGTCAGGCCCCGCCAAGCGTCACTCTCCGAGCACGGCGCCCACGCCGGGCAGCGCCTTCAGCAGCTCGAGCTCGTCTCGTGACAGGAGCGAGGTCCGCTTCCCGGACAGCCGCTCGAGCGTCAGCTGCACCTTCACTTCGCCCGCCTCGCCCGGACTGCCGGGGGCGCACCCCACGCGGCCCCCCTCTGCATGGCAGGTGAGGATGTCCCGCGCGAGGCTCCGCAGGCGGCGGGAGGTGCGGAGCGCCGTGCGCCCCTCCGGCGTCTCGAAGGTGTGGAAGTGGCGGTTGCGCGACAGGGGCGCGCCCGGTGCGTGCAGCCGCTCCACCAGCTTTCGGACGAAGGGATCCATGAACGCCACGTAGAAACGTTACAGCGTCCGCAGGTAGGCGAGGAGCTCCGACACCTGCTCGGGGGTGAGCGTCCCGGCGAAGGTCGGCATGCCAGCCTTCCCGCCGAGGATGGTGGAGGCGGCGGACGACGGATCGCGCTCCGCCGCACCCGCGGCGTCGCCGCGCTCGGTGCCGGAGGGGCCGTGACAGCCCTGGCAGTGGGGGACGTAGAGGCCCTGCCCAATGGCCGAGCCGCCGGACAGCGCGGGGGCACGGCTGCTGGCGTTGCCGCAGGCGGGCAGGAGCAGCGACAGGGCAAGCACTGCGGGCGGGTGGGGACGCAGGGGCACGGCTAGGTCCCCGCGGAAGGGCGGACAGCGCCGCGCGGGGCCGGGCCCAGCCAGCGCCCCGCCCGGTCTAGGGCGGAACGAAGTCCCCGGGCCCCCTCGCGCGGCCCCACCGCCACGAGCCCCACGGCGTCCGGGCGGAGGAGCCGCCGGGCCACGTCCCGCAGCTGCTCGCGGGTGACGGCGCGGGCGGCGCGCACGCGGGCGGGGAACGGTTCGGGCTCGCGGAAGAGCGCCGTGCCGCCGAACCAGCCGCAGAGCTCCCCGGGCGAGTCCAGGGCGAAGTCCAACAGCACCTTCTGCCGCTGCACCGCCCGCCGCAGTTCCTCCTCCGTCACGAGCTCCCGGCGGACCTCCCCGAGCACCTTGAGCACCTCCTCCACCACCTGCGCGGCGTGGTGCGGGGCGCACGCGGCCTCCACCTCGAACAGGCCGGTGTCGTGGAAGGTCTCCAGTCCGCACTGCAAGTCATAGGCGAGCCCCCGGCTCTCCACGACGGCGAAGGGCAGCCGGGAGGAGAGGCCGTCGTCCAGCACGCGCCGGAGCAGCTGCAGCGCGGGGGCGTCCGGGTGGTGCTCGGGGACGGCGGGGAAGGTGAGCTTCAGCTCGAACTGCGACTCGTCGTGCACCACGTGGTGCATCCAGGGGCCCCGCGGCGGCGGCGGCGGCGGGGACTCGGTGCTGGACGCGCCCACCGGCAGGTGGCGGAAGGCGCGTCCCGTGCGCGCGAGCACCTCCTTCCGCGTCACGGGGCCTGCCACCGCCACCACCAGGTTCCCGGTGACGTAGTGCTGGCGGTAGTGGGCGAGGATGTCCCCGCGCCGGATGCGCTTTACCGAGGCGGGCGTGCCTGCAATTTTGTACGAGAGCGGGTGCGGGGCGAACAGCTTCATCTTCGCCAGGTTGTCCGGGTCCACGTCCCGGCCGCGGCCGTCCACCTCGTCCAGCATCTCCTCCAGGATGATGCTGCGCTCCACCTCCACCTGCGTGAGCGCCGGGCGGCTGAGCATGTCCCCCAGCACCTCCAGGGCGGTGCGCAGCCCCCCCGCGTGGCACGGGGTGTAGTAGCAGCCGTGGTCCCGCGTGGTGACGCCGTTGAGGTTGCCGCCCACCTCCTCCACCGCGGCGTTCATCTCGCGCGTGTCCGGGAAGCGGGCGCTCCCCCGGAAGAAGAGGTGCTCGAGGAAGTGGCTCACGCCGTTGGTGCGCGCCGTCTCGTGGCGGCTGCCGGTGCGCACCCAGACGGTGACGAGCGCGGAGTGCAGGTGCGGGGTTTCCAGCGTGACGACGCGCAACCCGTTGGGCAGCACGTCCTGGTGGCGGCGGAGCGTCATGCGCGGCGGAGCCTCAGGGTGAAGGTGGTTCCCTGGCCGGGGGCGCTCTGGCAGAGCAGCGCGCCGCCGTGGGCCTGCAGCACCTGCTGGCTGACGGACAGGCCCAGGCCGGTGCCGCGCTCGCGGGTGGTGAAGAAGGGCTCGAAGATGCGCGCCTGGACCTCCGGGGCCATGCCGCTGCCGGTGTCCTGGACGGAAATTTCAACTGCCTCCGCGTCCGCGCGCGTGCGGATGTCCACCATGCCCCCGGACGGCATGGCCTCGCGGCAGTTGCGAAGCAGGTTGTGCAGCACCTGCTTGAGCCCCTGCTCGTCCGCCAGCGCCCGCGCCGGGCCGTGCTCCAGCGCCACGCGGACCTCCACGCCGG
>VGRA01000358.1 GCA_016875515.1 Deltaproteobacteria bacterium
TGCGGCACACACGGCGCCTCGAGGACAGTCCCCGTCCGCGGCGCACGCCCGGCCGCAGGCGCGCTCGGCACCAGGCAGCGCCACGCAATCGTCCCCGGCACCGCCACATTCCCCGTCCCGGGTGCAGGACTCGCAGAAGCCCTTCACCGGGCGGCAGGCGCGGATGGAGGCATCACAGAACTCCGCGGTCGGGCACTGCGCGTCCGAGGTGCAACCGGAGATCTCCTCCACGCACATCCCCGTGTAGTTGTTGCAGTACCGGGGCGCCCCGCCGTCCCCGGCGGCGCAGCTCTCGTCCGACAGGCAGATGCACTGCCGTCGCACCGTGTCACACCGCAGCGCGCCGCACTCCGCGTCCACGTTGCAGCCCCGCCCCACCAGGTCCGACGGGGGAAGGCCCGCGTCCCCTTCCCCGGGCGTGGCGGTGGGCTGCGAGCAGGCGGCCGCACCGAGCAGCAATGCCAGGAGGACGGGCTGGATCAGCCGGGACATGGACGCCGCGGTCCTACCAACTCCCATCTCGCCCGGCAACGCGTCTGCCGGTAACGTCCGCCTCCGCCATGCATGCTCCCGCGCCCCTCGAGAGCGCCCGCGCCCGACGCTGGGTGCTGGGTGGACTCTGGCTGACCGTCCTCTGCGTCCTGCTCGCGTTCCGCGGAACGGTGCTCCCCTTCGCCGGCGCCGCGCTCCTGGCATACCTGGTGGCGCCGCTGGTGGAGCGCATCACCCGGCTGCGGCTGCTCGGGAGGACGGTCCAGCGGTGGGTGGCCATCCTCTCCGTCTATGCCGTATTCGCACTGGGCTGCTACGGCGCTGCCGCGGCACTCGTCCCGCAGCTGTACGGAGAGCTCTCGCGCGTCAGCCGCGAGGCGTCTGCCGCGCTGACGCCCGGCCTCGTGGCCCGGGCGGTGGTGGACGCAGACGCGTGGCTGCAGGCACGCGGGTTGCCGGTTGAGCTGTCCCGCCGCGCGCTGGAGGCGTCCGGACAGGCTTCAACGACGGCGTCGGACCAGGAGCTGGCCCGGGGGCTTGAGCAATTAGTGGAGGACTCCGCCGAGCACGCGGCCCGGCTGCTCGCCAACAACCTCGGCCAGGTGGTGGCGTTCGGGAACCGGGTGCTCGGGGCGCTCGTCGCCGGGCTGTTCATGGTGTTCTTCCTGCTGATGGTGGCGGCCTTCATGAGCATTGACCAGGCGGCCATCCGCGCCTACGTCGAATCGCTCGTCCCGCTCGAGTACGCGGAGGACGTGCGCTACCTCGCTCGGCGCGTGGACGCCTCGCTGTCCGGCGTTGTCCGTGGCCAGCTCACCATCTGCCTCGTCAACGGCCTCCTCACCCTGGCGGGGCTGCTGCTGTTCGGGGTGAAGTTCGCCTTCCTGCTCGGCACGCTCGCGGCGGTCTTCTCCCTGATCCCCATCTTCGGGAGCATCCTGAGTTCCATCCCCATCGTCGCCATTGCGCTCGCGGACGGGTGGCGGCCAGCGCTGGGCATCCTCGCGTGGATCATCGGCATCCACGCCCTGGAGGCCTACTTCCTCAACCCGAAGATCATGGGCTCTGCGGCGCGCATCCACCCGGTGGTGGTCACCTTCGTCCTCATCGCGGGGGAGCGCGCCTTCGGGCTGGTGGGGGCGCTCTTCGCCGTGCCCGTGGCGGCCATCTTCGTGGCCGTGTTCGACTACGCAAGGCTGAAGGCCCAACCTCCCGGGGTGGCCCGCTGAGCTGGGCACGCCCCTGGAAGGCTGACCCGCTGCCGCCCTACCGGTTCATCGAGCCGAGGAACTCGGCGTTCGCCTTGGTGGGGCGGATGTGCTTGAGCACGAACTCCATGGCGTCAATGGGCGTGAAAGGGTGCAGCACCTGCCGCAGCGCCGTGATGCGCACCAGGTCTGCCTGCTGGATGAGCAGCTCCTCCTTGCGCGTCCCGGACTTGTTGATGTCCAGGCACGGGAAGATGCGCTTCTCCATCAGCTTGCGGTCCAGGACGATCTCCGAGTTACCGGTGCCCTTGAACTCTTCGAAGATCACCTCGTCCATGCGCGAGCCGGTGTCGATGAGCGCCGTCCCGATGATGGTGAGGGATCCTCCCTCCTCTATGTTGCGCGCCGCGCCGAAGAAGCGCTTGGGCTTATGCAACGCGTTGGCGTCCACGCCGCCGGAGAGGATCTTCCCAGACGGCGGCACCACGGTGTTGTAGGCGCGCGCCAGGCGCGTGATGGAGTCCAGGAGGATGCAGACGTCGTACTTCTGCTCCACCAGGCGCTTGGCCTTCTCGATCACCATCTCCGCCACCTGCACGTGGCGCGTGGCAGGCTCGTCGAACGTGGAGGAGACCACCTCGCCGCGCACGCTGCGCTGCATGTCCGTCACCTCCTCCGGCCGCTCGTCCACCAGCAGCACGATGAGGTAGACCTCCGGGTGGTTCTTGCTGATGGCGTGCGCAATGTTCTGCAGCAGCACCGTCTTGCCCGCCTTGGGCGGCGCCACGATCAGGCACCGCTGCCCCAGCCCAATGGGGCAGAACATGTCGATGATGCGCGTCGTCATCTCCGCGCCGTCATGTTCCAGGTTGAGCCGGCGCGTGGGGTAGAGCGGCGTGAGGTTGTCGAAGAGGACCTTCTCCTTCGCCTCCGCGGACTGGGGGTCCACGAAGTTCACCTTCTCCACCTTCTGCAGCGCGAAGAAGCGCTCCCCCTCGCGCGGCTGGCGGATCTGCCCGGACACCGTGTCACCGGCCCGCAGGTTGTAGCGGCGGACCATGCTCGGGCTCACGAAGATGTCGTCCGGGGCGGGCTGGTAGTCGCTGTCGGCGCTCCGCAGGAAGCCGAAGCCGTCCGGCAGCGCCTCCATGACACCCTCGGCATGCACCTCGAACTTCTTGTCCGCAGTGGCCGAGAGGATGGCGAAGATGAGGTCCTGCTTCTTCAGCCCCTGCGCGCCGTCAATCCCCAGGTCCACCGCCATGCGCCCCAGGTCCGCGATCTTCATCCGCTTCAGGTCATTCAGCTTGATGACCTGCATGGGCTGCCCCTCCGCGGGAGAGAGCGGCGCGGGCGAGGGCGGTGCCGCCTCCCGGGCCACCTGGGCAGGCGGGGCGGCCGGCGCCACCGAAGGAGGGGCTGCCGGGGCCGGCTTGACCATGGGGGTCAGGACGGGCGCCGGCACGGGCGCCGCCTGCGCCTCGGGCTCCTCCTCCTTCCGCCGCTTGCGCACGGGATCCTCCTTGGACGCCCCCGCGGCCCGCTTGCGGCGCGGCTTCTCCTCCGTGCCTTCCGCCTCCACGGCGTCGGACTCGGTCTCGGGGCTCTTCTCTCGGGGGGAACGGGCTTTGCGCATGAGGCGTACCGGGGGGAAGCAGGTGGATGTGAGGTGCCCGCGGGGCGTGTCGGTGACTTCGGCGGGAGGGCTCACGCGGGGTGCGCGCTGCTGCGGTGCGCGCGCCCAATCAACGGTGCGCAAGGTATTGAGCGCATCCTAGACTGTCAAGGTGACTCGCAAGACGGTTGACCCCAGACAACGCATCCCGGCGCTCACCCGGGAGATCCTCCACCACGACCACCGGTATTACGTCCTCGACGAGCCGGAGATCTCCGACGCCCAGTACGACGCGCTCGTGCGCGAGCTGCAGGAACTGGAGACGGCGCACCCGAAGCTGCGCTCGCCCAACTCCCCCACCCAGCGCGTGGGCGGCGCACCGGCCGAACGGTTCGAGAAGGTCGCCCACCGCGTCCCCATGCTGAGCCTCGCCAACGTCTTCAGCGCGGAGGAGTTCCGCGAGTTCGACGAGCGGGTCCGCAAGCTGCTCTCGCTGGACGCCGTCCGGTACCACTGCGAGCCCAAGATGGACGGGCTCGCAGTGGAGCTCACGTGGGAGCGCGGCCAGCTCGTCCGCGGCGCCACGCGCGGGGACGGCACCGTGGGCGAGGACGTCACGGCCAACCTCCGCACCCTGCGCGGACTGCCGCTGGAGCTGCTGCCCGCCCCCGGGGT
>VGRA01000359.1 GCA_016875515.1 Deltaproteobacteria bacterium
GCAGCTGTACGCGGAGTTGGTCCCGAAGCTCTCCGGGCGGCTGGACTGATGGGCGGGCAGTTCGAGTTGGTGACGCTGCGCAACGGCCACCGCGCAGTGCGCCACGTGGGCCACGGCGAGGTGATGCACCCGTCCGTGGGGCCGTGGGCGGAGGCCAACGCGCTGTACGTGACGCAGGCGAAGCTCTCCGAGCGGCTGTCGGTGCCGGGGGCCGGGCCGCTGCGCCTCTACGACGTAGGGCTGGGGGCAGCGGCCAACGCGGCGGCGGCGCTGGCCTGCTGGCGTGCGCTGCCGGAGGCCACGCGGCGCCCGCTGCACGTGGACAGCTTCGAGGTGGACCTCGAGCCGCTGCGGCTGGCCCTGTCGGACGTGGGGGGCTTCCCGTTCCTCGCGGCAGACCGCGCGGTGTGGATGGCGCTGCTGGAGCGGGGCGAGCACGCGGAGCCGGGGCTGTCGTGGCGCCTTCACCTGGGGGATGCGCTTCGGGCGCTGCCCCGGGCGGAGGGGCCGGTGGAGGTCATCTTCCACGATCCGTTCTCCCCCGAGTCCAACCCGACGTTGTGGAGCCCTGCAGCCCTCGCCGCGCTGCGGGCACGGGGGCAGGAGGGCGGGCAGGGGACGGTGCTCTTCACCTACAGCGCGTCCACGCGCACCCGCGTCTCCATGCTGCTCGGCGGCTTCTGCGTGGGGGTGGGGGACGCCATCGGGACCAAGCAGGAGACGACGGTGGCGGCGAGCCGGTTGGACCTGCTGCAACGACCGCTGGATGGAAGGTTCCTGCAGCGCTTCGAGCGCAGCGGGGCGCGCGCGCCGTTCGGCGAGGCGCCGGCCGGGTGGGAGGACGCGGTCCGCAGCCACCTTCAGTTCCGCTGAGCGCGGACCGGGCCGGGTGACTGGCAGGTCCGTGAGGGCGTGGTGTCAACGGGGATGACGACGGTGCGTGGGCCCGCGTTGGTGACGGCCACGTCGACCCGGTCGGGGGGGCTGCGCCGAGGAAAGTGTTCCTACGCCTGCGCGGGCGGGGTGGGGGTTGACTCCGGGGTCGGGCCGGCCGGGGCAACCACCGGGGCCTCGGGCGCCGGCTCCGTCCACAGCCCGCCGGTGCTGAAGGCGGCCCAGCCCCAATTGAGCCAGCCGAGCAGCGCGCGCGCGAGCCACAGGGCCCAGGCGAGCATGGCGAGCCGCCAGGCCATCAGCGGCAGCGAGTAGACGCGGCCCTGGGGCCAGTCCGGGCCGGTGCGGTCCTCGAACCACTGGAGCAACTGCGCGCTGCTGCCATTGCCCTGCACCTGCATGTCCGGGCGGCCGAGCAGCCCGCGCTGGATGGCCCAGGCGAGCACGATGAAGGCCACGAGCGTCCAGCCCGCGAGCGCCAGCTGGCGCAGCGGGAAGATGGCCCGCCAGTTACCGAGGGACGGGGTGCGCCCTCGCCACGAGAGCACCAGCAGCCAGCCCACCACCACGGCCCCGGCCAGTGCCGGCAGCTGCGAGAGGCCCAGCAGCAGCAGCATCCACTGCGTCACCGTCAGCGGGGACAGCTTCGCCCAGCCCAGGGCGGCGGCGAGCACCATCAACACCAGCAGGTAGCTCCAGAAGAGGACGGAGGGGCCCATGCGCGGCCCGGTGGCGAAGAGCACCCAGCGCTCGGGGAGGGAGACCTCCAGGGCGCTGTTGACCACGGGCAGGCCCACGGCGAGCGGCGGCGTCTGCCAGGCGGCGGTGATGCCGGAGGGAAGGCGCCAGGTGAGCTCGAAGGTCTGCGCCCCCGGGGTGAGGGGCAGGTTGACGGCGTGCCCCTCCTGCCGGATGGGCTGCAGCTGGCCGCTGATCCGCACCGAGAGCAGCTCCGCCCCGTCCGGCAGCTGCACCGGGTGGAGTCCGCCGCGGGAGCTGCGCATGTTGAGGGTGAGCGTGGCGTCGGTGGCGCGCAGGCCGGGGGAGACGCGCAGGGTGCCCTGCTCGGCGGTGAGCGTCTGGCCGGGGACCGCCTCCGGCCGCGTCAGCGCGAGCGAGACGGACTCGCCGGGCCACGGGTGCCACTCGGGGGCGCGCTCGCCGGCGTCCGGGTGGATGGGGGGAATTCCGGAGGACTCCATGTGCCAGATGGGGCTGGCCTCCACGCGCCACGTCTCCGTCCAGAGGGAGGCGGGCGGGGCCTCCAGCTTCAGCGCGGCGGTGGGCTCCATCACCGAGCTCCAGGTGGCCTCGGTGGCGCCGGGGGCCAGGTTCACCTGCACCTTGCCGCCCTGCACGCGGGTCCCGGGCGTGGTGACGGACTCTCCGGGCAGCAGCGGCACCTCGGCCACCACCGGGGAGCCCGCGGGGGAGTGCCTCACCACGCGGGTGGCCACCGTCCACTGCAGCCCCAGCTGGAGCGTGCGCTCGACGCGCAGGAAGGGCGGGAGGTTCCCCACCTCCAGCGCGGCGGCGGGTTGGTCAGAGGCCTTCTGCAGGCGGGTCAGCTGCAGCCCGTCCTCCACCTCGCCGTCCTCCTGCACGCCGTCCAGGCGCCAGCCGTCCGCATCCGCCTCGACGAGCCGGGGGCGCAGCGGCAGCGCGAGCGAGACGGTATCCCGGGCAGGCAGGGGCCCCTCGGCCACCACCTCGTGGGCGCCCGGGGAGACCGCGAGCCACAGCGTGCCGTCCGGCGCCCGCCGCAGCGCGGAGGTCTCCTTGCCGTCCACGGCGACGCGCGTGGGCAGCCACTGCGAGGCGTTGCCGGGCAGCGGCACCGCCACCTTCGCCTCGGCGTGGACGGACAGGCGCAGCGTCAGCGCGGCGCCGGACACCTGCATCCGCAGGCGGGGCAGCGCGGCACAACCGGGCACGCAGTCCGGGGCCTCGAGCAGACGCTCGCGCAGCTGGTCCAGCAGCGGCTGCGCGGGGGGCTCCTCGGCGGCGGCGGGGGACGGGGCGAGCGCGAGCGCCATGCCGAGCAGCAGCGCCGCGGCCGCGGTGCCACCGGGGTTGACCGGGCGCAGCCGGCCCCACGCCGACCGCGGCAGCCCGAGCGTGAGCAGCAGCAGCGCCACCAGCAGCGCGGCCCTCAGCAGGGCGAGCGCGAGGTTGGCGGCAGGGGACAGCAGCCACAGCTCCAGCTCCTGCCCGCGCTGCACCGGCCCGTTGAAGCCGATGCGGATCTCGTCCCACGTCCACCGGGGGCGCCCGGGTCCGGTCTGCACCTGGGCGTTCTTGTCGAAGGCCTGGGTGAACGCCTTCTTCGCTCGCTGACCGCCACCGCCGCGGGGGGCGGCCGAGCGGGCGCTGCCGGCCAGGGCCTCCGCACTCGCGCCCAGCGCCGAGCGCATGCCCTTGGCCATGTCGTACGACTCGTCCTCGGCGGGGCTGGGGGCCGCGGGGGCCTGGGCCTCCGGTACCTCGTAGGCCTCCTGCGGTGCCCTGCCCTCCTGGGCCAGGTAGTCCCCATGCTGCACCGCGCCGCGCATCTGCTGGTACGGGCGGGCGAGCGCGGGGAAGAGCCCCTCGCGGACGTGCTCCACCAGGAAGGGCAGGCTGAGCAGCAGCACCCCCAGCCACATGACGGTGCGGAGCGTGCGGGCGGCGGACTGCAGGCGGGCGT
This sequence comes from Deltaproteobacteria bacterium, assembly GCA_016875515.1. Taxonomy (GTDB): domain Bacteria; phylum Myxococcota; class Myxococcia; order Myxococcales; family Myxococcaceae; genus VGRA01. Next base: position 3,581 of record VGRA01000359.1, read on the forward strand.
GGGGCAGCACGCGCGAGAGCGCCTCGAACGCCATCACCGCCAGCCAGCCGAGGTGCGGGGCGTCTGCCTCCGGGAAGAGGAGGACGAGCGCGGCGAGCGCCAGCAGCCCCCAGCCGCGGCCATACAGCCGCGCCGCGGAGAGCGCGGTGATGACGACGAGGAAGATTTGCAAGAGCGTCCAATTCCGAATCCACGTCCCGGGCACCTCGTCCGCGCCCGAGGCGTGCAGGAGCTTCCAGCCCGGGGGCAGGTGCAGCCGGGCGGAGACGGCCTGGAAGTCCGCGTCCCAGCCCACGGCGGGGATGCGGCGCAGCGGCCCCTCGAGGCGGCTGTCCGCCTCCACCTGCACCGAGCCGTCGCGGAGCTCCACGCCGGATGCGCCGCCGGGGCTG
>VGRA01000360.1 GCA_016875515.1 Deltaproteobacteria bacterium
CGTCCGGTACGGGACGTCCCCGGGCCAGATCACCTCCACGGCCACCGGGGCGGCAGGGGAGGACCACGTGGTGACGGTGGGCGGGCTGCAGGCGGACACCGTCTACTTCTACTCGGTGGGCACCGCGTCCGTGGTGCGCGCGCCGGCCGGCGGGGTGGACGCGGACCAGTACCGCTTCCGCACCAGCCCGCTGCCGGGTACCCGCCGCCCCTTCCGCTTCTGGGTGGTGGGAGACGACGGCACGGGGGGCACCGCGCAGGCGAAAGTGGTCGCCTCCATGAAGGCGCACGTGGCGCTGCCCGGGCAGGTGGCGCCCGAGCTGTTCCTCCACGTGGGGGACATGGCCTACAACAGCGGGACGGAAGCGGAGTTCACCGGCAAGCACTTCGCCCCGCATTGGACGGTCTTGCGGAACACCTTCCTATGGCCGGCCATGGGCAACCACGAGGGGGTGAGCTCCAGCGGCGGCAGCCAGTCCGGGCCCTACTACCGCGCCTACGTGTTGCCCCGCGCGGCGGAGGCGGGCGGGGTGCCCTCGGGCACCGAGGCCTACTACTCGTTCGACTACGCCAACGTGCACTTCGTGGTGCTCAACTCCCACGACGCCTCACGCAGCCCCACCGGGGCCATGGCCACCTGGCTCAAGGGTGACCTGCTGGCCACGGACGCGGACTGGATCGTCGCCTCGTTCCACCACCCGCCCTACACGGACGGGACGCACGTGGACACGGAGACGCGGCAGCGGGAGATGCGGGAGAACCTGCTGCCCATCCTCGAGCAGGGCGGCGTGGACCTGGTACTGGCGGGCCATTCGCACATCTACGAACGCTCGCACCTGGTGGAGGGCATCTACGGGACGCCGGTGGTCACCGCGGGCCACCTGCTGGACAGCGGTGGCGGGCGGCCGGACGGCGGCGGGGCGTACCGCAAGCCCGCGGGGCTGCTGCCCCGGGCCGGCACCGTCTACGTGGTGGCGGGGCACGGCGGCGCCTCGCTGGGCGGCGGCGCGCAGCACCCGGTCATGTACGTCAGCGAGAAGGCTCACGGCAGCGTGCTGGTGGACGTGGACGGGGACCGGCTGGAGCTCACCAACCTGCGCAACACCGGGGTGGTGAGCGACCGGTTCGTGCTGGTCAAGGACCTGCTGCCGGACGGCGGTGTGCCCGTGCCGGATGCTGGCACCCCGGCAGACGCAGGAGAGTCGCCGGACGCGGGCGCTGCGCCAGACGCTGGCAATGCGGCGGATGGTGGCCCTGCACCGGACGCGGGCGCCACCGGGGACGCAGGCGCGGCGGCAGATGGCGGCGCGCCGGGCACCGGGCTCGAGGCGGCCGAGGGGGCGTGGGGGTGCGCCGGGGCGCCCGGCGGGCTGGCGGTCGTGCTGGCCCTGCTGTGGCTGGCCGCGTGGGCGCAGCGGCCTACTGCACCTGCAGGAAGGTGACGGCGTCCCGGACGTCCGGCATGTCCGCGGTGGAGGAGCCCAGTTGCTGCAGCTTCTCCAGGTCCACGCGCGCCACCCGGGTGAAGCCGGCGTTCACCAGGAAGCCCACCGGCCTGCCGCCGGACAGGGACGTGGTGACGGCAATGCCGTGCGGGTCCCCGAGGTTCTCCCACACCGAGCCCTCCCCGCTGCCGGGCGGCGGGGGCATGATGCCCATCTTGATCTCCCCGTTGCCGGCCCGGGCGGGCTCCAGCGCCAGCATTCCGACGGTGCTGGAGAACTCGTTCTCCAGCAAGGCCAGGTGCCTGCCCGGCTCGATGGCCACCCCCTCCATGGCGTACTCGCCCACGCGGCGGGCCGGCGCGGTCACCGTCATGCTCGCCCGGTCGAAGCTGGCGCGGGCGAAGTCCAGGACGTTCTGGTGGCCGTCCCGCTCGGAGGAGACCACCACCACCTGGGTGGAGACGTCCACCGCGGCGGCGTCCGGCTCCCCCCCGAGGGGGCTGCCCGGCGCGGGCGCGGCCGGATCCGGGTAGACGTAGATGGAGTCGTCCGCGAGTTCGATAACGGTCATCCCCTCGGCCATCTGCTCTCCCGCCAAGGTGCGGGTGTCGCACGCGCTGGACGGGGTGCCCTGGTCGCCGAAGGCGGAGGCGCACGTGTAGAACGGCGCGAACACCCGGCGGCGGGGCGCGTCGAACTTGAAGCTCTCCGCGGCCGGGGCGCGGATGGCGCGCTTCTGCTCGAGCGTGGCCGCGTCCACCAGGGCGAAGCCGTTCCAGGCGGAGAGGACCGCCTCCCGGCGCTCCGGGTCCAGCGCAATGCCGGTCACCCGCCCGCCGCCGCCTGAGAAACTGGACACGCCGCTCGCGGCGGGGAGCCGGGCGGACTTCACGAGCGTGTCGGACTGCAGGTCGATGAGCCACAGGCGGTCCGAGCCGGTGGAGGCGGCCAGCACGCTGCGCTCGTCTCCTCCCGTGGTGGTGGCGTATTCCGTCGTCCCCAGGTCGATGTACTCGATGAGCGCGGGGGTGCCGGCTGCGCCGTTGCCTCCCTTGCCCACGTCCACCACCGCCACCTGCGCGTGCCCCGCCGCGGTCCGCTCGCTGACGGGAGGTACATCTTCTGCGCGCCGTTGACCGTCACAACCCCGAACGCGCCCGAGCTCCCGGACACGGGCGGCGTGGCGGCAGGGCCATAGGCGGAGAGCGTGAGCGCGAGCGCTCCGAAGGTGGAGCGGATGGGCAGGCGTGCCCTGGGCGAGGTCCCCCGGGAGGCATGTGGGGCGGCGCACCCTACGCGTTCCCTGACCTGCGAGGTTGCCCAGACGGCCAATCCCACGTAAGCGACAGGTTTCCCCGCTTCACCCCCTCTCCGGAGTCTTCGTGTCCTTCGCCTCGCTCGGCCTCTCCCCCGCCACCCTCCGCACGCTGGAGCGCATGGGCTTCACGCAGCCCACCCCCATCCAGGCGCAGGCGGTGCCCCCGGGGCTCGCCGGGAGGGACGTGGTGGGCATTGCCGCCACCGGCACGGGCAAGACGGCGGCCTTCCTGCTGCCCTGCCTGGAGCGGGCGCTGCCCGGCCCCGTGCTGGTGCTGGCGCCCACGCGCGAGCTGGCGCTGCAGATTGCCGAACAGGTGGAGCGGCTGGGCGGCCCGGAGGCCACGCTCGCGGTGGTGATGGGCGGGGTGGGGATGGGGCCGCAGGTGAAGGCGCTGGCGGCCCGGCCGCGCTTCATCGTGGCCACGCCGGGGCGGCTGGTGGACCACCTGGACGGGCGCACCGTGTCGCTCGACAAAGTGGCCGTGCTGGTGCTGGACGAGGCAGACCGGATGCTGGACATGGGCTTCCGCCCCCAGCTCAACCGCATCCTCCGGGCGCTCCCGCAGCAGCGCCAGACGATGCTCTTCTCCGCCACCATGGGGGACGAGGTGGCAGCCTTCGTCCGGCAGAGCGTGCGGGATTCGGTCCGGGTGGAGGTGGCGAAGTCCGGCACCACCGCGTCGCGCGCCACCCAGCAGGTGTTCGAGCTGTCCCAGGACGAAAAGACGCCACAGCTGCTGGCGCTGCTGGAGGAGGACGAGGACAGCACGCTTATCTTCACCCGCACCAAGCGCCGGGCCGACAAGGTGTGGAAGGCGCTCGAGCGCGCGGGGCTGAAGGCGGCGCGCATCCACGCGGACCGCAGCCAGGCGCAGCGGGTGCAGGCCCTGGAGGGCTTCCGGGACGGGAAGTACCGAGTGCTGGTGGCAACGGACATCGCCGCCCGAGGCATCGACGTGGCGGAGATTGGCCACGTGGTGAACTACGACTTGCCGCACGTCCCGGCGGACTACGTGCACCGGATCGGCCGCACCGCGCGGGCCGCCGCCAGCGGCCGGGCCTCCAGCTTCTGCGCACCGGAGGAGGCGGAGTTGCTGCGGGACATCGAGAAGTTCACCCGGGCGCGGGTGGAGCGCGGTCCGGTGAAGCGGGACGCGGATGCATTCCAGGCCGAGTACAAGCGCGCGGCCGAGGGGCG
>VGRA01000361.1 GCA_016875515.1 Deltaproteobacteria bacterium
GCGGCAGGTGCCCGGGCCACACTCGCCGTCCGGGTCCGTCCCGGGGGAGGCGGGGCTGCACACCCCACGGTGCCGGGCACCTTGTAGCTGCGGCACCCGCCGGCGCAGCCGGCGTTGCAGCACACCCCGTGCACGCAGTGGCCGGACGCGCAGCCGGCCGCTGCCGTGCACGGCGAGCCGCTGGACGCACCCGCGCTGCACTGGCCGCCGCTGCAGGAGGCCCCGGGCGCGCACGGGCCGCTGCTGCTGCAGGCCGTCACGCAGGTGGGGTTGCCGAGGCTGCCCGTGGGCACCGGCAGGCACTGGCCCGGGACGGGGGGCAGGTTGCAGGCGTCGCAGGGCCCGCCGCGGACGGAATCACAGCAGACACCGTCCACGCAGCGGCCGCTCAGGCAGTCCCCGCCCGAGGCGCAGGCCTCCCCGAGCGCGAATTGCCCCGCGCAGGTGCCGGCGGTGCACAGCGCACCGCTCACGCAGCCGCCGGCCCGGGTGCAGGACGTCCCGCAACTTCCACCGGCGGCGCAGGCCCAGGCGCCGCAGGTGGTTCGGTCCGGGCTGCCGGCGGCCAGTTCCACGCACTGCCCGGCGGCGTTGCACGCGCGGCAGGGACCGGTGCAGGCCGAGTCACAGCAGAGGCCATCGGCGCATGTCCCGGACAGGCAGCTTGCGCCGTCCGCACAGGCGTCGCCGAACGGTTGGCGCGCCAGGCAGGCCCCGCCGTCCAGGTATTGCCCCGGCGCGCACGCCGCGCAGTTGCTGGCGAAGCAGGAGAGCCCAACGGATCAGGTGATGCCCACGCAGGCCGCCTCCGCGCACGCCCCTTCCACGCAGGCCTCGGCGGGGCCGCAGTCCCGCTCGGGGCAGTCCTCCGGATAGCAGTTGCCGCCGGCGCAGGTGGCCCCCACCGGGAAGGTGATGCCCACGCAGGCCTCCGCCTCGCACACCTCGTTCGCGCACACCTGCGAGTCCGCGCAGGCCACCTGCAGGCAGTCGTCCGTGACGCACACCCCGCGGAGGCATCGGCCCCCGGCGGGGCAGCCCCCCGGGCACGACAGCGCCGACCCGGGGTCCCGTTGGCCCCCGTCCACCGCCCCGGGGCCCAGCGGCTGCTCGCACCCGCCCAGCACCGCGACGGGTGTCGGTGCCACTGCCATGCGTTTCATGCCTAGTCCCCCCACCGGGCGCTGATGCCCAGGAAGGCCACCTGTCGCTGGTACGACAGGGCGTTGGCCGGCAGCTGGTACTGGAACAGCGCGTACCGCAACTCCACGTCCACCGCGTCAGACACCGGCCGGGCCAGCCGCAGCGAGACGCTGTTGGCGTTCTCCTCGTCGTTGACCAGCAGGATGTCGGACGACAGGAAGATGCCGTCCGGGAAGCGCGTCCACTGCAGCGCCCCGGAGGCCACCGCCGTCACCTCCCAGGGCAGCCGCACCCCCACCTGCGCGGAGAGCCTTTGGCGCAGGTTCGTCTCGCCGAAGCTGTTGCTGCGCTGCTCGGTCCACGCGTAGTCGGCCCGGAAGCGGACCGGCCCGCGGAACTCGTACGCCGCGGACGCGGACAGCACCCCGTCCGTCCGGCGGGGCGCCCCCTCCGGGGCGGTGCGCGTCTCGTCCCGGGCCCGTGACGGGTAGGTGCGGGACCCCGTGTCGAGCGTGCCGAGGAGCCGGTGCCGCGCGTCGAAGCGCCAGGAGAGGGTCCCGCCCCACTCCACCGCGGTGAAGCCGTAGTCGACGTTGGGGCGGTAGTGGAACCCGTGCACCCCGCCGCGCAGCCGCACCTGCAGCCTTCGGTCCGGGGCCCACGTCAACCAAGCCTGCCCCACGCCGTCCGTGTAGTCCCGCTGCCCGCCGCGGCGGTCCTTGCCGCTCCCCTGCAGCGAGACCGACACCGCGTCCAACGCCCGCAGCTCCACCTCCGCCGTCCCCGCCGTCACGAAGACGTTCTCGGTGCCGTAGCGGAGGAAGCCCCGCCCGCCCAGCGAGAAGTCTCCGAAGGCCCGCAGCGCCCCCCGCGCGTACTGGGCCTGGCCGTCCACCACCAGCGAGGCGGCGGCGTCCTGCCCGGCGGAGGAGGCATCGTAGTCGCGCGGGGCGTTGGTGTCCGCGCCGGCCAGCAGCGTGGCCCGTCCGCTCGCCGCCCACTGGGCATGGGCAGGCGCCGCCGCCAAGGCGCACAGCAGCAGGGAGGGGCGGAGCGGGAAGAGCACGGAAGGGTGCGTGAGCCTACCTCGCCCTTTGGCGCTTTCGCGTGGGGGAGGTAAACACACCCCGCATGAGCCCCCGCTGGCGCCTCTTCACCGTGCTCGCGCTGTGCGCGGCCCTTCCCGTCACCGCCCAGGAGCTGGACCTCGGCCTGGACCTCTCCGAGCCCTCCACGCCGCCCGAGTTCAAGCCCTCGCTCGCGGTGCTGGGCGTCACCACGCCGTCGCAGGACGAACTCGTCCGCGTCCGCGCGGAGAAGGTGCAGGCCACGTTGCTGCAGGCCGCGCAGGATGGCGAGCCCTTCTCGAAGCTGGTGGACCCCGCCGAGGCGCAGAACGGGCTCGAGCCGGAAGCGGACGCCATGCTCCGCTGTGAGCAGGCAGACTGCCTGAAGGCAGCAGCGGAGAAGCTGGGGGTGCAGCGCGTGGCGGTGGGCCGGCTGCTGGTGGACGGGGGCGAGGCGAGGCTCCAGCTGTGGGGCTACGACGTGGGCACGGGCGCCGTGCACCGGGCCGAGGCCACCTCCCAGGAGCAAGCCCTCAAGCGCCAGCTGGGGGGCTTTGCCGGGATGCCGGTGCGCACGCAGGCGCAGAGGGACGCGGACTTCCTGCCGCGCGTGCAGGCGGCGGTGCAGTCGCTCGCGGAGAAGCTGTCCACGCCGCTGGGGACGCTCTCGGTGCAGAGCTACGAGCCGGACGTGGTGGTGACCTCGCGCGGCAAGCGGCTGGGGCAGGGCAGCTTCTCGGTGAAACTTCCGGCGGGCAGCTACGCGCTGCGCGCCGAGGGGCGCACCGTGTTCCCGTGGGAGGGCGAGGTGACGGTGGAGCCCCTCAAGACGGCCGAGGTGGCCCCCGAGCTCAAGGCGAAGGCGTTGCCGAAGATTGCAGCGGTGGAGGTGGTTGAGGCCCCGAAGCCACCGGGGCCGCGGCCGCTGTACCAGCGCCCCGGGCTGTACGTGGCGCTCGCCGGTGCGGCGCTGGTGGGGGCGGGGGCGTACTTCGGCATGCGGGTGGCGGACGTGGAGTCGCGGGCGGTGGCAGGGCGGCAGGGCACCGTCTACGGCGTCACCCGCGCGGAGGTGGTGGCGGCAGGGCAGGACGCGCTGCTCGCCAACGTGCTGTACGGGGTTGGCGGGGCGGGGCTGGCCGCCGGGACGCTTTGGATGGTGCTCGCGCCGGGGGTGCAAGAGGCGCTTGGCAGCGGGGGCGGCGTGACGGTGGGCGTGGGAGGGAGCTTCTGATGGGTGCGCGGCATGGGCAGGGCCCCTGGCTGCTGGGGGCGGTGGTGGTGCTGCTGTCCGGTTGCAGGCTGAACCTGCCCGAGGACGGCAAGTACCGCTGCTCCACGGACGCGGACTGCGGCGGGCAGGGGTACATCTGCCATGTGCCCCCGGCGGGGCTCGCCTTCTGCTGCGTGCCAGGGACGGAAGGCTGCGCCGCCCTGGCGCCGGACGGGGGCGCGGCGGACGCGGGCGGCTGCCCGGGGGTGGACCTTCAGGCAGACGCCCTCAACTGCGGGGCGTGTGGGCTGCAGTGCCCGGCGGGCCAGCGCTGCGCGCAGGGGGCGTGCGTCAACGCGGGCGAGCAGAACTGCGCCACGGGGGCAGACGAGGACGGGGATGGCCTCGTGGACTGCGCGGACCCGGACTGCGACGCGCAGTCCTGCGGCAAGGGCTGCGGGTGCAAGGCCGGCGCGCGCTCGGAGATGGACTGCCGGGACGGCGCGGACAACGACGGCAACGGCAAGAAAGACTGTGA
>VGRA01000362.1 GCA_016875515.1 Deltaproteobacteria bacterium
GCTTCCTCGCGGTGCTGGCGCTGCTGCTCGCGCTGGGCTGGCAGTTTGGCGGCCGGCTGCTCGCGGCCGCGGCGGGGCCGGAAGCGGAGCTGATGTCCCTCCTGCGCGCCACGGAGAAGGAGGGGCTGTCCCTGGAGCCCGTCCCCGGGGGCCCCCGGCTGGTGTCTACCCGCCACCACTTCGACCGCGTCACGGTGAACGTGGACGTGGCCGCGCGCACCGCGGAGGCGGTGGCCACCCTGGACTTCGAGGGGAGGTACGGCGAGGCGCGCGTCAGCTCCCTGGGGCTGGAGCGGGTCCGCTTCCGCTACGAGGATGGCCGATGGGTTGCCGAAGGGGGGCTGGCCCCCACGCTGTCCGGCCTGGTGCGGGCGCTGGAGCTGCGGCGGCGGGCGCTGGAGCGCGGGGACAAGGCGGTGCTGGCGGAACTCTCCGGGGGCGCGGAGCCGGTGGGGGAGGAGCTGTCCTCCCTCCTCGCGGTCACCGGGAGGACGCTCACCGTGAAGGCGTGGCTGCTGCGGTCCGAGCGGGACGAGGTGGTGGTGAGCGAGGAGGCCCGGCTGCAGGGGGTGCTCCCGGACCGGCCGGTGGACGCGCTGTCCACGCGGCGTCTGTTCGTGACACCCCGTGGGCAGGCGTTCTTGTTCCTGCGCGGCCTCCTGTAGGGTGCGCCGCGCACAGGATGCAGGAGGCGGTTCCACGTGGTCACCCCGGGCAGCGGCATCACCCTCAAGTTCATCAGCGGCAGGTACGTGGGCGGGGACTTCCCGCTCGCCGAGGGGCGCCCCGTGGTGGTGGGCCGCACCGGCGAGCTGGACATGGTGCTGTCGGATGACCTCGTCTCCCGCCGCCACGCGCGCTTCCTGCTGCAGGGCGGGCAGCTGCACGTGGAGGACCTGGGCTCCACCAACGGCGTTTTCGTCAACGGCCAGCGGGTGAAGCAGGCCACGCTGTCCCTGGGGGACCGGGTGCTCATCGGCGCCTCCATCCTCCGCGTCACGGAGCGGCAGGGCGGCGCGGTGGACGACGCGGCCTCCCGCCAGCGCATGGAGGCGCTCGGCGCGGCGGTGGCCACCGGCACCATGCAGGGGCGGCTGGACGACGTGCCGCTGCCGGACCTGCTGCAGCTGCTGCAGACCTCCAAGAAGACCGGCGTGCTGACGCTCTCCTCGGGCGGGCAGGTGGCGAAGGTGCTCTTGCGCAAGGGGCGCGTGGCCTACGCCGTCGTCGGCGAGCGGCACGAGGTGGGGCCGCAGAAGTCGCTCGGGCGGCTGCTCGGGTGGTCCTCCGGCACGTTCGAGCTGCACGCGGGCGAGCCCCCCGCGGTGCCCAACGAGCTGGCCCAGCCCACCGAGGCGCTGCTCGCGGACACGCTGCGGCTGCAGGCGGAGTTCAAGCGGCTGGAGGCGCAGCTGCCCCCGCCCAAGGCGCTGCTGCTGCTCTCGCTGCCCCTGGAGGCGCCGCTGCGGGCGCTTACTCCGGACGAGCTGGACGTGCTGCAGCTGGCGCTCAACCACCGCTCGCTGGGCAGCATGCTGGAGAAGACCCAGCGCGCGGACGCCGAGGTGGCGGTGCTGCTGACCGGCCTCATCCAGCGCGGGTACCTGCGGGCCGCGGCGTGACGCGGGTAGCCTGGGGGCGGCTGGGGCTCGCGGCGCTGCTGCCCGTGCTCGCCTGCGAGCCGTCCGCGGTGGCCGTGCGCACCAACGCCGCCTTCTCGGCAGACGGCGGCAGCGTGCTCGTGATGGAGGCCCGGTACGACTCGCTCTCGGCGGACGAGCCGTGGACGGATGCACCTTCCGCGTCCAGCTGGCGGGCGTTGTTCCTGGAGACCGGCGCTGCGGACCTGTCGGGCGGCAAGGTGCTCGCGTCCTTTGATGGCAGCCCTGCCCGGGTGAAGTCGCTCGCACGGGGGCCGCTGTTCTACGTGGACGGCGCGCAGCTGGTGGTGGGGCTGGAGGAGGGACGGGCGGTGGGGCTGCAGCTGCGCACCGCCACCCGGGTGGCCTACGCGCTGCCGGAGGAGCGCAGGGACGCGGTCTTCCTGTCCGCTGAGCGTGACCTGCGCGGCGAGGTGCGCGCTGTGGCGGCCGTGCCCTCCCCGGACGGGCAGCGCGTGGCGGTGCTGCACACGGCCTCGTACGTGGACGGCACCCCGGGCGCGGCGGCCACGCGGTACGTGCACGCGGTGTCCTTCCACGCCGCGGCCGATGGGACGCACGAGCGCAGCGCGGCGCTGGAGGCCTTCCGGGACTCGGAGGCGTCGCTCCAGTTGGACGTTCCTGCGCCCATGTCGGAGGCGCCCGGATGCGCGCCGGTCCCGGCGTACGCGCAGGTGTCGCTCCTCTGGGCGGAGGACTCGGGCGGAGTGTTCCTGGTAGCCAGTGGCCCGGGGGCGCTCGCCGTCCGGGTGGACGCGGCCACGGGGGCGGTGAAGGAGGTGGGCGCTGTCCCTGCCTGGCCCATTCCCACTGCGGGCGGGGCGCTGTCTCCGGAGGGGAAGCTGCTGTGCCTCTCCGCCTCGGCGTCGGACCCCAATGGCGCGCAGGTGCGGCTGCACGCGCTGGACGGCAGGCTGGGGGAGGGGTTCTTCAACGGGAAGTCCCTCCCGCTGGCAGACGCCGGCTGGGCGCGGTGAGCGGGGCGGGGCTACTGTCCCCGCTGCACATGTCCCAGCCCGACCGCGAGCGCAGCTCCCTCGACGACGTCATCGACCTGTTCGCGAAGGACATCGACGAGGCGCAGCTGAAGGCGCACCTTGCCCGCACGCCCTCGGAGCGGCTGGAGTGGTTGGTCCAGATGGCGACGTTCACGCTGGAGGGGAGGCGCACAGCAGGCCGGGGGCGCTCGATTCGAGACCACCTGGGAATGGACCTGACGGGGCTGGGGCAGCTGCAGCGCATGCTCCGTGAGGACCTGCGGCCCGGGATGGGGCACGCGCTGGGCCTGCGGCTGGTGGAGGCGGAGGTGGGCAGGGTTGTGCTGCAGGGCACCCCCTCCGCTGCGCACGAGAACGTCATCGGCTCCATCCACGGAGGCTACGCGGCCACGCTCCTGGACTTCGCGTGCGGCTACGCGGTGCTGTCCTCGCTCTTGCCCGGGCAGGGGTTCTCCACCATTGACCTGAAGGTCTCGTACCTGCGCCCGCTCACGCGGGAGACGGGCGCCGTTCGCGCCACGGGGCGGCTGCTGAAGGCCGGCCGCCGCGTGGCCTTCTCCGAGGCCACGCTCACGGACGCAGCCGGCACGGTGCTGGCCACGGCCAGCTCCAGCCTGCTCGTCGCCGGTCCCTCGCCGGACGCGGAACGGAACGCCTAGAGCACCCCGCGCGCTGCGCGGTGCGTTCCCCCTTTCAGCAACGTGCATGGCGTGGAGACGCGAACGCCCGGCCTCTGCAAAGAGACCGGGCGCTCGGTTCAAGTCAGGGCTTCCGAAGTCAGTTCATGGGGTAGGCGACCATGCTGTTTTCGCCCCAGGTGGCACCCGCCAGACCGCTGAAGTGGATGCTGTAGCCAGCTGCGTTGTCGTGGGGTCCCTTGACCAGGTAGTAGCGCTTCGTTGCGTTGCTCGTGTTGTTGAGCACGACCGAACCGGTGGCCAGGGAGAGCGGAGCGGGGCCGACAAAGGAGCCCGAAACCAGGGTGCCAGCGCCACTCACGAGGTCCAACGTTTGATCTCCTGCCACGGTGTCGGAGAAGTACAGGCGGACCCAGACGGCCTGACCGGAACCCGGGCGGGTTTCGGGAGTGGCCGCCAGCACCACGGTGGTCTGAACGCTCCACTTGCCTTTGGGGAGATCGATGTAGGAGCCCGTCGGCTGGCTTCCCGTGAAAGACCCGGTGTAGCCGGGGCCATAAGTGCCAATCACCGCCGGTGTGACCGCCACGTTGGTGACCCAGGTGGCGTTGCCGTTCGCATCGGACGACAGGACCTTGCCGGCCCCCTGCGAACCGTCCT
>VGRA01000363.1 GCA_016875515.1 Deltaproteobacteria bacterium
GGCCACGGTGGCGGGGGTGGGCGGGGCCGCGCTCTCGGCCTTTGGCGGGGCGGTGGTGGCCACCGGGGTGGTCTTCGTGGCCGGGCGTACGGCGGGGGGGACGGCGCCGCACGGGGTGCTGCTGGCGGGCACGGTGTTCAACGCCTTCGCGCTGGCGGCCATCACGTTCGTGCGCTCGCTGGCGGCGCCGGGGCAGGGCGGGGAGTTGCTGCACTGGCTCGCGGGCTCGCTGGGCTACGAGTCCCCCGCGGCGCTCGGGTTGCTCGCAGGCGCACAGGCGGTGGGGCTGGGGGGGCTGCTCCTGCTCTCCGGACGGCTGAACGTGCTGGCGCTGGGGGACGACGAGGCGGCGGCGCTGGGGGTGCCGGTGGAGCGGACGCGGCTGCAGGTGCTGCTGTGCGCCTCGCTGGCGGTGGGGGCGGCGGTGGCGCTTTCGGGGCTCATCGGGTTCGTGGGGCTGCTGGTGCCGCAGGTGCTGCGGCCGCGGCTGGGGGCGGACGCGCGGCGGCTGCTGCCCGCGAGCGCGGTGGGCGGGGCGGTGCTGCTGGTCTGCGCGGACACCGCGGCGCGGCTGCTCTTCCCGGTGTTCCAGTCCGAGCCCCCGGTGGGGGCGCTGACGGCGCTGCTCGGCGGGCCGTTCCTCCTGCTGGCGCTGCGGCGCGGGGCGCGCGCGGAGTAGGGGGTCCGACGCCGCGGCAGGGGTTCTTGCCGGGGCGCTTTGTGTGCCGGAGTCATCGGGCAAGTGGACGGCGGGGTGAAGACGGCGCTTCCGACTTGGCCCTGCTGATCTAGAGTCTGAGCTCGCCGTACCAGCCCAGAGGTCCTCACCGCATGTGGCAGATCGTCATCAATGGCCCCGGCTACTTCGACACGTCCTTCGACCTGCGCGAAGGGTCCGCCACGCTGGGGCGCGCGGAGGAGAACGACATCGTCCTCTCGGGGGACCTGGTGAGCCGCCGGCACGCCCGGTTCCACGTGAAGGGGGAGCTGCTGCAGGTGGAGGACCTGGGGAGCCGCAACGGCACGCGGCTGAACGGGCGGCAGCTCACGGGGCTGGCGGACGTGGCCTTGGGGGACACGGTGACGGTGGGGGACAACACGCTCGCGGTGCGCCAGCCCAGCCGCGAGGAGTCCGTGCGCACGGACCAGATGGTGGGGGGCTCGGGCCCGGTGCGGGTGGTGGAGTCCGGCCGGTCCATGGGGCCGGTGGTGGTCAGCAAGGACGTGCGGGAGAGCCTGGTGCTGGCCGCGCTGGACAACGTGGTCCCGTTCGAGTTCAGCAACCCCTTCGCCGAGGAGGGGGACGGGGGGGGCGCCGCGCATGGCAGCGGGCCGAAGCCGGCGCTGCCGCAGGCGGGCTCGGTGCTGCTGCTCTACAAGCTCTCGGAGATGCTGGCGCAGAGCCGGACGCTGCAGGAGTTCCTGGACGGGGTGGCGGACCGGCTGGTGGAGCGGCTGGGGGCCTCCACGACGGTGGTGATGATGCGGCACGGGGACGGCGTGATGGTCCCCGCGGCGGTGCGCCACTCGGCGCGGCTGCAGCGGGGCGAGGTGCCGGTGTCGGACGCCATCGTGGACGAGGCGCTGCGCAAGGGGGCGGCACTGGCCATTGCAGACGTGCGGGACGACGCGCGCTTCGGCGGCCGGGAGTCGGTCCTCATCTACGCGGGGGACCACGTGGTGTGCGTGCCGGTAGGGCAGGCCCCGTACAAGGGAGTGCTGTACCTGACGGTGACGGGGGTGCAGCGCGAGGCGCTCGAGCAGCTGGTGGACCTGTGCACCGCGGTGAGCCACCTGGTGAGCACCGCGGTGGACAAGTACGAGCGGGAGCAGGCCCCGGCCTCCGAGCGGCTGCGGCGGGCGCTGGAGCGCTTCCACCCGCCGGAGGTGGTGGAGAAGCGGGCCACGGAGCTTCTGGCCGCAGGCCCACCGAAGCCCAACCTGCTGGAGGGCAAGGAGGCCACGGTGCTGAGCGTGGAGTTGCTGGGCTTCACCGCCTGGCAGCCCACCGCGCCCCCGGAGGCGGTGACGGAGCTGCTCTCGGACCTGCAGCAGCGGGTGGCGGGGATCGTCTTCAGCTTCGACGGGACGGTGGCCTCGCTCTGCGGCGAGACGGCCCTGTGCCTGTTCGGCGCCCCCTACGGCCGCCCGGACGACGCGGTGCGCGCGGTGCGGGCGGGCCTGGCGCTGCAGGCGCACTGGGACCGGCGGATGGCCAAGCACCCGGCCGGCGGGCAGCTGCGCCTTCGCGTGGGCATCAGCTCGGGGAAGGTGCAGGCCGGCACGGTGGGGTTCGACACGCGGCTGGAGTACGCGGTGGTGGGGGAGGCGGTGACGGCGGCGGCGGCCTTGAGGCAGGCGGCCAAGCCGGGCCAGGTGCTGATTGGCGAGACCACCTTCGCCCACGTGGGCCAGCGGTTCGACTGCGACCCTGCAGGCCATGTGGCGCTCCCGTCCGGCCGCAAGCAGGCAGGCTACGTGGTGCTGGAAGAGGACATGGCGGCCCTGACCAGCCCGGGCATGGCCATCCGCTGATTCCGGCCGTGCGTTGCCGGCGTGGCTGGAGCAGAATAAACAGCCCCCACCCATGACAGGCAGTCCCGCCAACCCCCGCCTGCGTCCGTTCCACCCCGTGGCTTTCGGCAGGTACACCCTGCTGTTGCCGCTCGCCACGGGGGGCATGGGGGAGATTTTCCTCGCCCGGCTGGCGGGGACGGCGGGCTTCGAGAAGTTCTGTGTCATCAAGAAGGTGCTGCCGGCGCTGGCCCGGGACCGGGCCTTCGTGGAGCGCTTCACCGGCGAGGCCCGGGTGCTGGTGCGGCTGACGCACGGCAGCATCGCCCAGGTGCTGGACATGGGGGACGTGGACGGCGAGCCGTACATGGCACTGGAGTTCGTGGACGGCAAGGACCTGCGGCGGCTGCTCTCCCGCCAGCGGGATGCCGGCACGCCGGTGCCGGTGGGGCTGTACGTGATGGGGAAGGTGCTCGAGGCGCTCGCCTACGCGCACCGGAAGCGGGACGAGCAGGACCGGGAAATCCAGTTGGTGCACCGGGACATCTCGCCGCAGAACATCCTGCTGTCCTACGAGGGCGAGGTGAAGGTCATCGACTTCGGGCTCGCCAAGAGCACGCTGTCGGACGCCAAGACGAACCCGTCCATCATCCTCGGGAAGTTCCTCTACATGGCCCCCGAGCAGGCCCGGCACGAGAAGGTGGACCGCCGCAGCGACCTGTACGCGGTGGCCATGTGCCTCTACGAGATGCTGGCGGGGCGCCATCCCTTCGGGCAGCTCGGCATGACCGCGCTGATGGAGGCGGTGATGCGGCCGAAGGTGCCGCCGCTCCAGGAGGCGGCGCCGCACCTTTCGGACGAGGTGTGCCAGTTGGTGGCGCGCGGGCTGGAGGTGGACCCGGCCCGGCGGTTCCAGGCCGCGGACGAGATGCGCGGCGCGTTGATGGCGGCGCTCTTGAAGCTGGATCCGTCCGCGGGGCCCGAGCACATCAGCGCGCACATGCGCGAGGCGTTCACGGGGGAGTACGCGGCGGAGCGGCGGCTGCTGCAGCAGCTGCGCGAGGCGGTCCCGTCCCCCGCCTCGGCTCCACCCGCTGAGACGCCCTGGGAGGCCACCGCGGTGCGCCGCCCCGCGCCGGCCAGCGCCACGGAGACGGCGGAGGCGCTGGTGGTCGCCCCGCTGACGGCCCCGCCGCGGGCGCGCATGGGTGAGGACAAGACGGTGCCCGGGGTGCGGCTGGAGGACCTCGAGCGCGAGGCCGCCGAGGGGCTGCCCCCGGAGGACAGCGCCCCGCCGGTCGAGTTGCCGTCCATGCTGGACGAGGAGCCGCAAGCGTTGGGCGGGCTCACCCCGCCCCCCACCCTGGCCGTGCAGCAGCCCCTCTTGCCGGAGGAGCCGCCCGCTTCCATCGAGGTGTCGCCGGAGCTGTTCGCGGACGT
>VGRA01000364.1 GCA_016875515.1 Deltaproteobacteria bacterium
AACGGACTCGGCCTTCGCCGGTGCGGCCGGGGCCGCGGGGGCGGGGGCCGCGGCGGGCGCAGCGGCGGGGGTAGCGGCGGGGGTAGCAGCGGCCACGGCGCCGGCGGCGATGCTGCCGAGCACCTCGCCCACGCGCACCGTCTGCCCCTCCTTCACGAGCGCCTTCTCCAGCGTGCCCGAGGCAGGGGACGGCACGTCCACCGTCACCTTGTCCGTCTCCAGCAGCAGCAGCGGCTCGTCCGCCTTCACGGCGTCTCCCGGCTTCTTGTGCCACTTGCCGACGACCGCCTCGGAGATGGATTCGCCCAGCGTCGGAACGACCAGGTCCACGCCCATGTCACGCACCTCGGTGTTGCAGTCCTGCGAAGGAAGGAAAACCGCCCGGGCGTTCTAACAAGCCCCGCCCGGGCGGGTCAGCTTTTCGTCACCCAGGGCCTAGTGGTGCGCGGGCGCCGACAGGGTGATGCGCAGCGCCTCGCCCACCAGCTGGGCCTGCTCAATCTCGTGCGCCTCGAGGAAGCCCGTGGCAGGCGACGCGCTCTCCACGCGCCCTACGTAGCCGAAGGACGGCGCCTTCTTGAGCCCGCCCAGCAGCTCCTGCACGAGCGGCGCGGCGAACCGCCAGCTGCCCATGTTGCGCGGCTCCTCCTGCACCCAGCGGACCTCCTTCAGCCCGGGGAACTGCTGCAGGAAGGCGGTCACCGCCTCCGCGGGGAAGGGATACAGCTGCTCCACGCGGCCAATGGCCACGTCCTTCACCCCGGCCTTCGTCCGCGCGTCCAGCAGGTCGTAGTAGACCTTGCCGCTGCACAGGAGCACCCGGTCCACCGCCTTGGGGTCCACCCCGCCCGCCTCCGGGATGAAGCGCTGGAACCTGCCCGAGGACAGCTCCTCCAGCGTGGACTCCACGCCCGGGCGCCGCAGCAGGGACTTGGGGCTCATCACCACCAGCGGCTTGCGCAGCGGGCGCAAGGCCTGCCGCCGCAGCAGGTGGAAAATCTGCGCGGGGGTGGAGGGGTAGCAGACCTGCATGTTGTCCTGCGCGCACAGCTCCAGGAAGCGCTCGAGCCGCGCCGAGGAGTGCTCGGGGCCCTGTCCCTCGTAGCCGTGGGGCAGCAGCATCACCAGGCCGGACAGCCGGCTCCACTTGACCTCCGCCGCGGCGATGAACTGGTCAATGACGACCTGCGCGTTGTTGGCGAAGTCGCCGAACTGCGCCTCCCACACCACCAGCGCGTCCGGGTAGTCCAGCGAGTAGCCGAATTCGAAGCCCAGGCAGCCCATCTCGGACAGCGGGCTGTTGAGCACCGTCACCTCGGCGGGGTTCTTTCCGAAGCGCGCAAGCGAGTTGAACTTGGCCCCGGACTTCACGTCCCGCAGCACCGCGTGGCGGTGGGTGAAGGTGCCGCGCTCCACGTCCTGCCCGGTGAGCCGCAGCCGCAGCCCCTGCTGCAGCAGCGTGGCGTAGGCGAGCATCTCCGCCGGGGCCCACTGCAGCTTGCGCTTGCCGTCCGCCTGCTCCTTGCGGACGTTGAGCACGGTGCGCACCACGTCCGGGTGCGGGCTGAAGTCCGCGGGCACCTCCGCCAGCTGCCGCAGCAGCGTGCCGAGCGTCTCCTTGGCCACGCCCGTGTCGGGGTCCGGCACGCCGCTGTCCGCGCCGCCCTTGAAGCGGCCCCACAGCCCCTCGAGGTAGCTGACCTCCTTGAACGCGGGGGTAGCCTTCACGCGGGTGAGCGCGTCGTTGAAGCCCTGCAGCGTGGCCTGCCAGGTGGCCTCCACCTCGTCCCCGGTGAACTGCCCGGAGGAGGCCAGCTGCTGCCCGTACTGCTTTCGCACGGAGGGCTTGGCCTTGATGAGCTCGTACATCTTCGGCTGGGTGTAGGCCGGGTTGTCCGCCTCGTTGTGGCCGTAGCGGCGGAAGCAGACCAGGTCGATGACGACGTCCGAGTTGAACCTGGCGCGGTACTCGGTGGCCAACTGCATGACGTGGACGCACGCCTCGGCGTCATCCCCGTTGACGTGGAAGATGGGGATGTCCAGCAGCTGCGCCATCTGCGTGGCGTAGAGGGAGGACCGCCCCTCCTCCGGGTCCGTGGTGAAGCCCACCTGGTTGTTGATGACCAGGTGCACGGTGCCGCCGGTGGAGTAGCCCGGGATGCGGGCGAAGTTCATGGTCTCCGGGACGATGCCCTGCCCGGCGAACGCGGCGTCCCCGTGGATGAGCAGCGGCACCACCACGCTGCCCTCCGGGTCCCCGGCGCGGTCCTGCTTGGCCTTGGCGCGTCCCACCACCACCGGGTTCACCACCTCCAGGTGGGAGGGGTTGAAGGCCATGGACAGGTGGACCTTCTTGCCCGTGGCGGTGACGTGGTCGCTGGAGAAGCCCTGGTGGTACTTCACGTCCCCGCGGGAGAGGTACTTGCGGGCGTCGTACTGGTGCTCGAACTCAGCGAGCAGCTGGTCCGCCGTCTTCCCCATGATGTTGGTGAGGACGTTGAGGCGGCCGCGGTGGGCCATGCCGAGCACCACCTCGCGCGCCCCCAGCTCCGCCGCCCGCTCGATGAAGGTGTGCAGCATGGGGATGAGGCTCTCGCCGCCGTCCAGGGAGAAGCGCTTCACCCCCAGGTACTTCGTCTGCAGGAACGTCTCCAGGCCGTCTGCCAGGCAGAGCTTCTGGTAGGTGACGGCGCGGTCCGCCTTGGTGAAGGCGGTGGTGTTCTGCGAGTTCTCCATGGAGCGGCCCAGCCAGCGGCGGGCGTCCGAGTCGAGGATCTGCATGAACTCCACGCCGATGCTGCGGCAGTACGTGGCGCGCAGGTGGGCCAGGAGGTCCTTCAGCTTCGCCGCGGGCGCGGGCATGGCGCTGGAGGTGTCCACCACCTGCTCCAGCTCCGCGGGGGTGAAGTGGGAGTCCTTCACCATGCCGTAATCCGCCACGTGGTCCAGCGCGGGGCGGCCGCGCCCCAGCGGGTCAATGTTGGCAAGCAGGTGGCCGCGCAGGCGGAAGGCGTACACCACCTGGTCCACGCGGGCCTGCAGCGCCATGTGCGCCTGGGAGGCGGCGGTGGCCGGGGCGAGCGCGGCGGCGGCGTGGCCGTTGCCGTTGCCGGTGCGGACCGCGTTGCCCTTCATGGCGGCGGGGCGGCCTGACGGCTCGGTGTAGATGGGGAGCCCTGAGCCGCGTCCCTGACCCTCGAAGTAGGCGCGCCAGCTGGCGTCCACGGACGAGGGGTCGGCCAGGTAGCGGGCGTACAGCCCCTCGATGAAGTCGATGTTGCCGCCGGAGAGGAACGTGTCGGGGGTATTGGACATGGGAGACCTTGAAGGCCGCGGGTCGTAGCCCAAAGCCGCGGATGCGGCAAAGGGATGTGCTAAGGGGCCGGCCATGCTCCTCGCAGGGAAAAAGGTCCTCGTCACCGGCGTCCTCACCCCCCAGTCGCTCGCGTTCGGCATCGCGGAGCTCGCCATCCAGGAGGGGGCGGAGGTGGTGCTCACCAGCTTCGGCCGGACGCTGTCCCTCACCCAGCGGTCCGCCAAGCGGCTGCCCGGCCAGCCGGAGGTGATGGAGCTGGACGTGACGCAGCCGGCCCACTACGCGGCGCTGCAGCAGAATCTGCGGGAGAAGTGGGGGCGGGTGGACGCGGCCCTGCACGCCGTGGCCTTTGCCCCCGAGGACGCGCTGGGCGGGAACTTCCTGTCCACCCCGTGGGAGAGCGCGGAGAAGGCGTTCCGGGTGTCCGCCTTCTCGTTCAAGGAGCTGGCCACGTGCGTGGCGCCGCTCATGACGAACGGCGGGGCGCTCCTGTCCCTGGACTTCGACGCGCGGGTGGCCTGGCCCATCTACGACTGGATGGGGGTGTGCAAGGCGGGGCTGGAGGCGACCACGCGCTACCTCGCCCAGTACCTGGGTCCCCAGGGCATCCGGGTGAACACGCTGGCGGCAGGGC